>JBEEMX010000007.1:0-20500 GCA_041192465.1 Pseudomonadota bacterium
CAGCAGAACGGACGCGGTTCCTGACACCTCCACCTTCGTGCTGGCGGTGTCTTCAATGACCGGAACCTCCGGGTTCTCAGGCGGCGTTTCGGCCGCACGGGTCGGGTGGTGGCCGGTGCTGACGGGGGCCGTCGCCGGGGTCGGGGCGGTATTGCCGATCTTCATCACGTACTCCTTCGGGCCGAATCAGGCTCGGTTGACGGGTGTCGTGGAGGAGACTCCTCCGCGCAACCTCTTCGTTGTGCCTGATATCGGTGGACGTGCTGGTCACTTTAGCGGGACCGTGGGTGCCTTCGGCCATTCCTCCCTTGTACCAATGGTTTTCGAGCACATTTGTGCAGATTGGCATCGAATTGACCTCTTTCGGGGGCGTTATTTCGGATTCTGGCGAACGGTCGGCATCGCGCCGGGCCTTGCGGCTCACGAGCGCACCTCGACCCGGTTTTCCCCTGTCGGCAAGCCTGTGAGCACCTGCCCGGAGCTGACCCGCACGCGCACGGGCTGCCCATCCATGCCGGAGTTCAGCGCCTGCCCATCGGTCGATGCCTCGAAGCCCTCACCTCGGTAGACGAGCGTGACCTTGTCTCCCGCAGCAAACCACTGGCGTACCCGCAGGTTGTCGGCCCGCATGGCCACGCCGGCACCTACTGCGTTCACCAGGCGCCGACCGAGCAACCGGGTGGGGTCGGTGAATACCGGCGCGTTGTTGCCGGCCACATCGACCTCGGCGACCTGCAGATCGGCGGCCGACAGCTCGGACCCTGCAGCCAGCGCAGCCGTGCTGACGACCGCCTTGCGCCACACCTTGACGGTGACCGGCAGGTAGACATTCCACGCCACTGGTCCGCTCACGCAGCGCAGGCCGACCCGGGTGCGGCCCCAGGGCAGGGTGCCAGGAGGCAGGTAGGACTCGGTCTGCTGGCACGGTGCCAGCCGGAGCCGCGTGTCGAGCTGACCAGGCACCACCTCGACACGTGCATCGCCCGTGTCCGCCATGGCCGCACGCGTCACCTCGACCACGCGGCGTGACCAGGCGGCGGGCAGGGTGCCATCGGCGGCGAATTCGGCCCAGGCCGTGGCACTCAGCAGCGCCAGACCCACCGACACGGCCAATGCCACGATCAGACGCGGTGGTCGTCGGTGGTGGTGACCACGCGGCGTGTGGAGGGCCTGCACAAGGCAGGGTGCGGACGATTCGCGGAGCAGAGGCAAGCTGATCATGGTGCCCACTGTAGGAGCCAGCCTGCCCCGCTCAGGCGGCAAGATGGGCTGCGCTGGCGGCCCTATTCGTGGGAGCGAGGGGGGGCGGGCGCATCAAGAATCGGATCCGAGCCCCCGGTGCGGGCCTGTATCGACACCGGATCCCCGTGGTCGCACCCACTGCCTCTGCTGCCGACACTGCCATGCTGAACCGCCTATCCGCTTCACTCGAATTCCAGACCCAGGCACTGACCCTGCGCTCCGAGCGCCAGCGTCTGATCGCCAGCAACATTGCCAATGCCGACACGCCGGGCTACCAGGCCCGCGAGATCGACTTTGCCAGGACGCTGCAGCAGATGACCGGCTCGTCGGGCGGGGCGATCGGCGCACCGGCGATGCTGGCGGGCACGGATGACCGCCATCTCGCCACGGAAGGCCCCTCGGCCGCGATGCGCGACAGCCAGTTGCTCTACGCCGCGCCCAGTCAAACCAATCTGGATGCCAACACCGTGGACATGGACCGCGAGCGGGCCAGCTTCGCCGACAACGCGGTCAAGTACGAGGCCGCGCTGCGGTTCATCAACGGCGACCTGCGCACCATGCTCGAAGCCATCAAGGGGCAATGATGTCGATGTTCAATATCTTCCACGTCGCCGGCAGCGCCGTCAGTGCCCAGAGCCAGCGCCTCAACACGGTGGCGACCAACCTCGCCAACGCCGACACGGCGGCCGGCCCGGACGGCAAGAGCTTCAAGGCCCGCCAGGTCGTGTTCCAGACCCTGCCGATGGGCGACAACGGCTCGGCCGGCGTCAAGGTGGTGCAGGTCCGCGAAGACACCGCCGAAGGCCGGCGTGTCCACGACCCCGGCAATCCGAATGCCGACGGCAACGGTTACGTCACCTACAGCAACGTCAACCCGGTCGAGGAGATGGTCAACATGATCTCGGCCTCGCGCTCCTACCAGAACAACATCGAAGTGATGAACACCGCCAAGACCCTGCTGCTGAAGACGCTGCAGATGGGTCAGGGCTGAACCCCGCAGCGCGCAAGGACTTCCGCACCATGGCCACCACCCCCACCACATCGTCCACCGCGGCCGACGCCTCGGCGGTCTTCAACCAGCTCAAGACCGGCGCCAGCACCAGCGCATCCAAGATGCAGGAAGCCTCGGACCAGTTCCTGAAGCTGCTGGTCACGCAGATGCAGAGCCAGGATCCGCTCAACCCGATGGACAACGCCCAGGTCACCAGCCAGATGGCGCAGATCAACACGGTGTCGGGCCTGGGCACCGTCAACGAGAGCATCAAGGCGATGTCGTCCCAGTTCCTGCAGATGCAGGCGATGCAGGGTGCCTCGCTGGTCGGAAATTCGGTCGTGGTACCGGGCAACACGGTCGATGTGCGCAATGGCGTCGGCGTCGGGCATTTCGAGCTGGCGGGGGCTGCGGACGCGGTCAAGGTCGAGGTGCTGTCCAGCGCAGGGCGGGTGATCGACACGCTGGACATGGGGGCGGAGACCAGCGGCCGCCACAGTTTCAACTGGACGCCGGCCGAGGGCGTGAGCGATGCCGGCGGGTTCCGCTTCCGCGTGACCGCCACCTCCGGCACGGCCAGCGTCACCAGCACCGCCCTGATGCGTGACCAGGTCAGCGCGGTCAGTTCGACCGCCGGCGGTGGCCTCAGCCTGCAGCTCAAGCGCGGCGGCACCGTCGCTTACAGCGACGTACACGCCTTCGGCGGCTGACCGCGACTCCGCGCCCGGTCACCCCGCAACCCACGTTCCTCTCATCCGTTTCAGGAGCCTCTCCATGAATTTCCAGCAAGGACTGTCCGGTCTGAATGCCACCAGCAAGAGTCTGGAGGTGACAGGCAACAACATCGCCAACGCCGGCACCTTCGGCGCGAAGGCTGGCCGAGCGGAATTCGCCGACCTGTACGCCAATGCCTTGGGCACGACCTCCAACAACAACGTCGGCATCGGCGTCCAGGTGGAGACGGTCACGCAGCAGTTCTCGCAGGGCACCATCGTGTCCACCAGCAACATGATGGACGTGGCCATCAACGGCAATGGTTTTTTCCAGCTCAAGGACGGCAATGGCGAGCTGGTGTACTCCCGCAACGGGCAGTTCCAGGTGAACCGGGATGGCTACATCGTCACCTCCAGCGGCCAGCGGCTCCAGGGCTACCAGGCCGACGAGGCGGGCACGGTCGCGACGGGCGTGCGCTCCGATCTGAAGCTGTCGCTGACGGGTGTCAAGCCCCAGGTGACGGACCGCATCGACATGGCGCTCAACCTTGACTCGCGCGGCAAGGTGACACGTCCGGCCGCCGGTGGCATCGATTTCAAGGATCCGACCACGTACAACAACGCGACCTCGGTCGAGGTGTTCGATCCGCAGGGCAAGCCGGTCAGCGTGTCCTACTACTTCCAGAAGGCCGACCGCGACCAGTGGAATGTGTACGCCGAGGTGGGCGATGTGCCGCTCAACGGCACGGTGGCCAGTCCCCAGCCGCTGCTGGCCGGGCTGACCTTTGACGCAGGCGGGCTCAACCCCAAGGTGGGCGGTGTGCCTCTGGCCAAGACCACGCTGCCCGACATCCCGGCGTCCGACAGCAACGGCTTGATCCATGGCATCGTCGCGGACTTCAGCCAGTCCACGCAATTCGGCACCACGTTCAGTGTGACCGCGGTGAGCCAGAACGGCTTCGCGCCGGGGCAGTTCACATCCCTGACGATCGAGGACGATGGCATCGTCACCGCCCGCTACACCAACGGCTTGACCCAGCCGGCCGGTCAGCTCGAACTGGCGAGTTTCCGCAACCCGCAGGGCCTGAAGTCGCTCGGCGGCAATGGCTGGATGAGCACGATGCAGGCCGGCGATCCGGTCACCGGCGTGCCGGGGGCGGGCACGCTGGGCGCGGTGCAGTCGGGTGCGCTGGAGGAATCCAACGTCGATCTGACGGGCGAGCTGGTCAATCTGATGACCTCCCAGCGCCTCTACCAGGCCAACGCCCAGACCATCAAGACGCAGGACTCGGTCCTGCAAACCCTGGTCAGCATGCGCTGAACCGGACGGAGACCCCTGAATGGACCGCCGCATCTACCTCTCGATGTCGGGCGCCAAGGCGATGATGCAGCGCCAGGACGTCCTGGCCAACAACCTCGCCAACGTGTCCACCAATGGCTTCCGCGAGGAGCTGCAGTCGTTCCGCGCGGTGCCCGTGCGGGGCGACGGCGCCTCGACACGCGCCTACGCGCTGGAAACCACCACCGGCTACAACCCCGCGGCGGGCAACGTCGTCGCCACCGGCCGCAGCCTCGACGTGGCCGTCAAGGGCAATGCGTGGCTGGCGGTGCAGGGGCTGGACGGCACAGAGGCTTACACCCGCGCTGGCTCGCTCGAAGTCAACGCCGAGGGCACGCTGGTCACCCGCAGCGGTCTGACGGTGCTCGGTGGTGGCGGCCCGATCAGCGTGCCGCCGAGCGCCGAGGTGAGCATCGGTGGTGACGGCACGGTCAGCGTCCGTGTGCCGGGCGGCGTGCCGTCACCGGTCGGCAAGCTCAAGCTGGTCACCTCGGAGTCACCGCTCCTGCGCGGCGAGGACGGTCTGTTCCGTGCCCCCGCAGGCGAGCTGGACGCCGATCCGGCAGCGCAGATCCAGGACAGTGCGCTGGAAAGCTCCAACGTCTCTGCTGTCAGCACGATGGTCGCCATGATTGCCGCAGCGCGGCAGTTCGAGGCCCAGATGAAGTCGATGCAGACCGCCGAAAAAGACGAGCAGCAGGCCCAGCAGCTGCTCTCCGTGAACTGAAAGGACTCCCCATCATGATGCGCTCCCTGTGGACCTCGAAGACCGGGATGGAAGCCCAGCAGACCCAGCTGGATGTCATCTCGCACAACCTCGCCAACGTCGCCACCAACGGCTACAAGAAGTCGCACGCGGTGTTCGAGGACTTGATGTACCAGAACCTGCGCCAGACCGGCGCGGCCAGCAGCGAGCAGACGCAGTTGCCGACCGGACTGCAAGTCGGTCTGGGTGTGCGCACCGTCGCGACCTCGCGCCAGTTCAGCCAGGGCGGGCTGCAGCAGACGACCAACTCGCTGGACGTGGCGGTCAAGGGCAACGGCTTCTTCCAGATCCAGATGCCCGATGGCACGACCGGCTACACCCGCGACGGCGCCTTCCAGCTCAACGCCACGGGGCAGCTTGTCACCAACAACGGCCAGCTCGTGCAGCCCGGCGTGACCATCCCGCCCAACGCGCAGTCGGTCACGATCGCGCAGGACGGCAAGGTGACGGTGGCCATGCCCGGCCAGGCCGCGCCCCAGGCGGTGGGGCAGCTCACGCTGGCGTCCTTCGTCAATCCGGCTGGTCTGGAGCCGCGCGGGCAGAACCTGTTCACCGAAACCGCCGCCTCGGGCACGCCGGTGGCGGCTGCCCCTGGCTCGGATGGCATGGGCGCGCTCTCGCAAGGCTTCCTCGAAACCTCCAACGTCAACGTGGTGGAGGAGCTGGTCTCGATGATCCAGACCCAGCGGGCCTACGAGATCAACTCCAAGGCGATCACGACGTCGGACCAGATGCTGTCGCGTCTGACGCAGCTGTGACCAGGCGCCTGGGTCGGGCGGTGCTGGTCTTGCTGCCGGCACTTGCGGGTGTCCTGTCCGGCTGCCAGCTCATGCCCACGGTGGCCAAGCTCGATCCGCCGCCGGAGCCGGTGTTGCAGCCGACGCTGGTGCATCCTTCCCCACCACCCAGGGCGGTGGTCAGCAACGGTGCGATCTACCAAGCAGCGCAATACCGGCCTTTGTTCGAGGACCACCGTGCCCGCCTCGTGGGCGACACGCTGCTGGTGCAGATCGTCGAGCGGGTCAGTGCCAGCGCACGCTCGTCGAGCAACATCGAGAAGAAGGGCGCCTTGTCGGGCGGACTCAGCGCGATTCCGATGCTGCCAGTCTCGATGCTCGGCAAGTTCAGCATCGGCGGGGACAGTGCAAACACCTTCAGCGGCAAGGGTGGCACCGAGAACAGCAACAACTTCAGCGGCACGATCACGGCCATCGTCACCGATGTGCTGCCCAACGGGCACATGGTCGTTTCGGGCGAGAAACAGATCGGCGTCAACGACAACGTCGATGTGCTGCGCTTTTCCGGGCAGGTGGATCCGCGTTCGATCCAGCCGGGCAACACGGTGGCTTCGGCCCAGATCGCCAACGTCCGCATCGAGCAGCGCAGCCGCGGCGGGCAGGCCGACGCCCAGCAGATTGGCTGGCTGTCGCGGTACTTCCTCAACCTGATGCCGATCTGAGCCATGGCCATGCACCTTCTGAACCCCCCGTCGATGCGCTGGCTGTGGACACTCTGCCTGGGCTGTTGCGTGGGGGCGCTGCTGGGTGCCGTCGCTCCGGCACGGGCGGCCGTGCGCATCAAGGAAGTCGCCAGTGTGCAGGGCGTGCGGCCCAACCAGCTGGTGGGCTACGGGCTGGTGGTCGGTCTGGACGGCACAGGCGACCAGACCACCCAGACCCCCTTCACGACCCAGAGCCTGAACGCGATGCTGCAGCAGCTCGGCGTCACCATCCCGCAGGGCACCGGGATGCAGCTCAAGAACGTCGCCTCGGTCCTGATCACGGCCACGCTGCCAGCGTTTGCACAGCCGGGCCAGCCGCTGGACGTGACGGTGTCCTCGCTCGGCAACGCCAAGAGCCTGCGCGGCGGCACGCTGATCGGCACGCCCCTGCGCGGCGCCGACAACCAGATCTACGCACTGGCGCAGGGCAACCTGATCGTGGCCGGAGCGGGTGCCTCGGCAGGCGGCTCCAAGGTGCAGGTCAACCACCTGCTGGCCGGCCGCATTCCGGGTGGCGCCACGGTCGAGCGTGCGGTCGGCAATCCGCTGGCCCAGGGCGATTTTCTGCAGCTCGACCTCAACAGCAGCGACTTCAACACCGCCCGCGAGGTGGCCAAGGTCATCAACGCCCGCTTCGGTGCCGGCACGGCCTCGGCGATGGACGGGCGCGTGATCCGCGTGCGGATGCCGCCCACGCCGGACCAGCGCGTGAGCTTCATGGCCGACATCGAGAACCTGTCGCTGGAGCCGGCTGCGCCGGCAGCCCGGATCGTCGTCAACGCCCGCACCGGCTCGGTGGTGATGAACCAGGCGGTGACGCTGGGCGCCTGTGCAGTGGCACACGGCAACCTGTCGGTGTCCATCACGTCCACGCCCGTGGTCAGCCAGCCTGGCCCGTTGTCGAGCGGGCAGACCACGGTGACCGAGCGCACCGACATCCGCATGCGCCAGGAGGGGGGCGCGCTGGTGCAACTGGCCGCCGGCACCAGGCTGACCGACGTGGTCAAGGCACTGAACTCGCTGGGCGCGTCGCCGGCGGATCTGCTGGCCATCCTGCAAGCCATCAAGGCGGCCGGTGCGCTGAGCGCGGAAATTGAAGTCATCTAAGGCGATCTCGGGGAATCTCACATGCAACGCCCGTCTTCCACCCAGCAGCTCGCTGCGGGCGGTGCCTCGCTCGACGCGCTGCGCAGCGCGGCGGCCCGTAACCCCGCCGACACCATCAAGGAAGTCTCGCGCCAGTTCGAGGCCCTGTTCATGCAGGAGCTGATGAAAAGCATGCGGGCCACGACGATGGACAGCGGCATGCTCTCCAACTCCGCCACCGCAATGGGCGGCGACATGCTCGACCAGCAGTACGCGATGCAACTGTCCGGTCAACCCGGTGGACTCGCCGCAGCCATCGCCCGGCAGCTGGAGCGGCAGATGGGCGTTGCCCCGGGCGCAGAGGCGGTGCCGGGCCAGCCACGTTTCCTGCCTTTGCCTGGTCTGCGTGGCGGCTCCGGCACGGCCACTGGCCACGCCGTGTCCGCCCTGTCCGGCGCGACCGAGTCCGAATCGGCTAGCGCGCCCACGCTCTACGGCAGCAACGCCCAGCAGTTTGTCGCCACCCAGGCGCAGGCGGCGGCCAAGGTGTCCGCCGAGAGCGGCATCCCGGCCGATTTCATGTTGGCTCAGGCGGCACACGAGACGGGCTGGGGCCGGCGCGAGATCCGTGACCGAGAGGGCAACACCTCGTACAACCTGTTCGGGATCAAGGCCGGCGCCGGCTGGAACGGCCCCACGGTCACCACCACGACGACCGAGGTGATCGACGGTGAGCCGCGCAAGGTGCAGGCGCAGTTCCGTGCCTATGCGTCCTACGAGGAGAGTTTCCGCGACTACGCACGCCTCATCGGCAACAGCCCGCGCTACGCCGCCGCTCGCCGGGCGACCGACGATCCGAGCGCCTTCGCCCGCGAGCTGCAGCGCGCTGGTTATGCCACCGACCCGGACTACGCCGCCAAGCTCACCCGCGTGATCCAGACCACGCAACGCCTGCAACGCGGCCTTGGGCGCACGGGCCTGTCTGCCGATATACAGGCGTGATCCACCCCAACCACCTCCAAGCCGATCGCCATGAGCACTAACTCCTTGATGAACATGGGTGTGCGGGCCATGTTCGCCGCCCAGACCCAACTGAGCACGACCAGCCACAACATCGTCAACGCGGCCGTGGCAGGCTACTCGCGCCAGTCGGTCAAGCTCACCACGGTGGTCGGGCAGAACCTGGGCGTGGGCTACATCGGTGGCGGTGTGGGCGTGGAGACGATTGAGCGGGCGACCAACCGCTTCCTGGTCGCCCAGACCAACCAGAGCCAGTCGCAGGCCACCGCCGACAGTACCCGGCTCGGGATGCTCCACCAGCTCGAAGCCGGTTATCCCTTGGGTGAGCTGGGGCTGGGGCAGGCGGGATCCAAGCTGTTTGCGTCGTTTGGCGATCTGGCGGCGGCGCCGAAGGACGAGGCGGTGCGCGAAGTGGTGTTGTCGGCGGTGGAGACCATGGCGTCGCGCTTGCGCAGCACAGGCGAGCACATCGCCAGCCTGCAGACCACCACGGCGCAGCAGCTCGACGATGAAGTCACTGCGGTCAATGGCCTGACCGAGCAGATCGCCGGACTCAACCGCCAGCTCATCGGCACCGGCAGTGCCGCGGACCAGCCCAACGACCTGCTTGACCAGCGTGACGCGCTGATCGCGCGGCTCAGTCAGCACATCGAAGTCAGCCGCGTCGACAACCGCGACCCGAGCGGCCAGCCCGATGGATCGGTGAGCCTGTTCGTCGGAGGCGGCCAGCCGGTTGTGCTGGGTGCCGACAGCCATGCCCTGAAATCCGTGCCACAGCCTGGCGCACCGGACCAGCGCAGCCTCGTCATCACGCTCAACGGCCAGGAGCGACCACTGTCGGCCAGCTTGCTTGGCGGCGGTGCAGTGGCGGGATTGCTCCAGTTCCAGAACGACGATCTGGGCCACGCACGCACCGAGCTGGGGCTGATGGCGTCTGCCTTGGCCGACAGCCTCAACACCCAGCATGCCCGGGGCACGGACCTCAACGGCGCAGTCGGTCAATCCCTGCTGCACGTTGGTGATCCGGTGGCGGTAGCGGCGGCGTCCAACGCCCGCGACAGCAGCGGGGCGTTCCTGTCCACGGTCAGCGTCAGCCGGGTGGCCGGTCAGGGCGCGCAGCTCAAGGCCAGTGACTACGCCCTCCAGCAAGACCCGGCCGACAGCACGCGCTTCCAGGTGACACGCCTGTCGGATGGCACAGTCTTTGCGGGTCTGAACAATGGTGCCCGACTCGATGGTTTCACCTTCGATGTCGGCACCCCGGCCCCGGCCGCACAGGATCGGTTCCTGCTGCAACCGGTGAGCACCGCGGCCGAGACCGCCACCGCCACCCTGACCGATCCGCGCAAGCTGGCGGCGGCGGGTGCCACGGCCGCCGGTTCGGGCAACGCCAATGCGCTGGTGATGCAGAACCTCGCCAAGGCGACCACCGTGGACGGCACGACCTTCAACAACCAGCACGCACGCATGGTGTCGGCGCTGGGGGTGCGTGTGCAGCGTGCGGATGCGGCGTCGCAATCGTCGGGCAGCCTGGCGACCAAGAACAAGGAGCAGCTTGGCTCCGAAACCGGTGTGAATCTGGAGGAAGAAGCTGCCCGGCTGTTGCAGTTCCAGCAAAGCTACCAAGCCGCCGCCAAGGTGCTGGTGACGGCACAGAAGCTGTTCGACACGATGCTGTCGATCATGAACTGACTTGACTTGTACTGGAGATTCCCATGTTTCGCGTAGCTTCCGCACTCAGCCAGCAGACCGGCCTGGACGCCTTGATGCACCGCCAGCAGGCGCTGACCCAGTCGCAGGCGCGTCTGGTCAGCGGCAAGCGCATCGACCGGGCCAGCGATGACCCAGCCGGCGCCGCCCGTGCCGAGCGCGCGCTGGCCGACCAGACCCGCAGCGAGGGCCTGCTGCGCACCGTCGGAGCCAGCCGCAACGCCATGTCCCTGGCCGAGTCGTCGATCGGCAATGCGGTGGACCTGCTCCAGACCGCCCGTGAAACGGTGATCGAAGCGGGCAACGGGGTGCGCAATGCAGCCGATCTGTCCCTGCTGGCCGACCGCCTGAAGCAGGTGCGGGGCCAGTTGCTGTCGGTGGCGAACACCGACAACGGTGCGGGGCATTTTGTCTTTGGCGGGCAAGGCAGTGACCGCCTGCCCTTCGTGGACACGGGCACCGGGGTCGCGTACCAGGGCCATGCCGGCACCGCGGACGGATCCCTCTCCGAGGAGCTGCCGCTGGCCGTCGATGGCGGGGCACTCTGGCTGAAGGCACGCACCGGCAACGGTGTGTTCGAGACCAGCCGCCAGGTGGGCGCAACCAGCATGGCCTGGATCGATGCGGGCCAGGTCAGCGACCCGTCGGCGCTGACCCTGGCCGACGGGCAGCGTGCCGAGGTGAGCTTCGACACCGCCACGCGCTACAGCGTTCATCTTGTGGCGAGCGATGGCAGCCGTACGCCGATGCCCGACGCCGCCAGCAACACCCACGATTACGTCTCGGGCACGCCGATTGCCGGCCTGCCGGGCATGTCGGTGAGCGTTTCCGGGAAAGCCGCCGTTGGCGACACCTTCACCATTGCGCCGTCTAGCGCCAAACTGAGCGTCTTCGATGCGCTGGACCGGGTGATCGACGTGCTCGGAGCCTCGGTCACCACGGCGCCCAGCGCCGACGACCAGGCACAAGCCCTCAACCATGGTCTGCGTGATCTCGACCAGGTGCTTGGCAACTTGCAGAAAGTGCGCTCCCAGGCGGGCGAAACGCTCAACCGCATCGATGGCCTTGACGAACGCACACAGGGGCGCGTCCTGAGCGACAAGTCCACCCGCTCGGAGGCCGAAGACCTGGACATGGCCCAGGGCATCTCCGAGTTCACGACCCAGCAGACGGCCTACCAGGCTGCGCTCCAGTCCTACTCGATGGTGCGCAAGCTCTCCCTGTTCGACTACATCAGCAACTGACGCGGCGCGTGTCCCCCACCATGCAGTCCCCGGACGCTCCCATCCTCGGACAAGTGGCCCTGAGCTACTGCCCGATCATCGACAGCCACCGCAATGTGATGGCCACGCGGCTGTCCGTGTTCCCGCTGGGACATGCCCGCTGGCTGCCCGTGGGTGAGCTGCTGACCGCCGTCAGCCAGGTCTGGCCGGCCGACGGGCCGCAAGTGGTTCTCTCCGTGCGCTGCGAGGGTCTGCTGGCCGACCTGCTGATGGTGCAGCCGACCTCGAACGTGCTGGTCGAGGTGCCGAAGTTCATGGCATGCGACCCCGTCCACCGCAACTCGATCCTGGCGCTGGTGGACCACGGCACGACGCTGTTGCTGTCCGGCCGGCCGGACCAGCCGCTGCCGCGCGAGCTGCTGGGTGCATTCAAGTACGCCATCATCGACCTGGCGGATGAACGGCGCCTCGATGGCGGGCCTGTGCCGGCCGGGGTCACGCGCTCGATCGGTTTCTTTCAGGAAGGTGTGCAGACCATCGAGCAGATGGAAGGCGCGTTTCGGCGCGGTGCCGTGGCGGTGCTGGGTTGGCCGGTGGAAGGGGATGTGCGCGGTGCGCGACCTGCCGCCACGTCACTGCGGCCTGACTTGAAGGTGACGCTGGAGCTGCTCAACCAGGTCCACCAGGAGGCACCGCTCAGCCAGATCGAGGCGACGCTGAAATTCGATCCGGCGCTGGCGTTCCGGCTGATGCGCTACATCAACTCGCCCGTGTTCGGGTTGACGGTCGAAGTCACCTCGTTTTCGCAGGCGGTGATGCTTCTGGGTTACCAGCGGCTCAAGCGGTGGCTGGCTTTGCTGTTGGCCACGGGGGGACACGACAAGAACCAGCGGCCGGTGATGTATGCCGCCGTGCGCCGCGGCCTGCTGATGGAGGCACTGGTGAGTGCGCACCCCAATGGCGAGCACCGCAACGAGATGTTCATCTGCGGCGTGTTCTCGCTGCTCGACCGCATGTTCCAGCGCCCGTTCAGCGAGCTGCTGCATGCGTTGCCGGTCTCGGACGATGTCTACCAGGCACTGGTCGAAGAACGCGGCCCGTACTTCCCGGCGCTCGATCTCGTGTGTGCGCTGGAAGGGGGCAGCGGCCACGACGTGCGCGAGAAGGTGGCGCAGCACGGTTTCCAGATGCGCCACGTGAACCGGGCCTTGCTGCACGCCCTGGCCAGTGCCTTCCAGCTCGGTTGACCCAACGGCACCCCCGGACCCACGGCCCGCTGCTTACACTGGCCGCATGAAGCTGCCCCACACCCTGCTGGACGCACTGACCGAGTCCGTGCTGGTCTTCGACGACTCGGCGCGGCTGGTCCACGCCAACCAGGCCGCCCTGCGCCGCCTGCCCTGCGAACCCGGCATGAACCTCGCGGACCTGGGGCCTGCGCTGGGCCAGCCGCTGCAGGACCGCCTGCGCGCGGTGCTGGCGGGCGGGCGGATCGAGGTGTACTTTCCTGCGGGTGCCAGTGCCGGGCCCGCACCTTCGCTGTCGCGGCTGGATGGCGGGCCGTGGGTGCTGTGCCTGCCGCCGGAAAGCACCGCTGCCGCACAGCCTCGCACACCCCTGACGCTCACTGAGCGGCCGCTGCACGAGCTGCGCGCGCTGCTGTGGACGGCGCCATTTCCTGCCATGTTGCAGGACGACTCCTTCCGGCTGCTCGATGTCAACGATGCCTTCCTTGCGCTCACTGGGCGCGCGCGCGAGGCGTTGATCGGCACCGACCCGATCGCGCTGTGCCCGGAAGACGAGCGCCGCGTGACCCAGGAAGACCGCGAGCGCCTGGGCCGCGAGCCGGGCGAATTCATCGGACCGGCGTTGCGGGAATTGCGCCTGATCGACAGTGACGGGCGTTCGCGCTGGGTGCGCTCGACGCGGTATGCGACGGGCGGCGGCGCTGTCGGCGAACGCCGGCTGCTGATGACCGTGCTGCAGGAGACGACCTCCGAGCATGTGGCCCGCGAGCAGGCCGAGCGTTTTTCCCGCGAGCTGGACCAGTGGTTCGACCTCAGCCCGATGGGCATGGCGCTGTTCGATGACCGCGGCCTGGTGCTGCGGGCGAACCAGGGCTTCGAGGCGCTGTCGGGCGGTCCGCTGGTGGACCTGAGCGAAGCCTCGGCGCCACTGCGCGCGCTGCTGAACTGGACGCAGGGTGCGATGGTGCAAGCTCTCTCGCCAGGCGGGGCCTGGGTCAGCAGCGAAGGTGCGTTGCCGCACGCCGATGGCCGCACACGCTGGGTGCGGGCGCTGTTGCGCTGCGACGAGGTCCGGGCCGGGCGGCGGCGCTACATGTGCATGCTGGAGGACCGCTCCGCCGAGGACGAGCGCGATCTGGCCCAGGCGCGGGCGGAGCAGTTGCTGGGCGAGCTGTCCACCATCCTCGACAGCTCGCCGGCTGGCATCGCGTCGGTGCGCGGTCACCTGCTGACGCAATGCAACGGCCGCTTCGAGCGGATGCTCGGGCTGGCGCAAGGCGCGGCGGTCGGCTGCGACATCCGCGTGTTGCTCACGGGTGGCGCGCAGGAGCCGCTGGACCGGCTCGATGCCGTGCTCGACCAGGGTGAGCTGTACGAAACCGAGGTGATGGTGCAGGACGAGGAGGGTGCGCTGCACTGGTACGCCGTCACCATCCGCCGCACCGGCCCGGCCGGCCGCACGCCGCTGGCGATCGTGGTGCTGTCCGAGATCACGCGGCTGAAGACCCAGCAGGCCGAACTCGCGCACCTGGCCCGCGAGCACGAGCGCATGGCCGGCGTGCTCGGTCAGCAGGCCGACCGCACGCGGGCCGTGCTGGACTCGGTGCTGGTCGGCATTGTCACTGCCGACGAGCAGGGCCGCATCTCCTGGCTCAATCGCTCGGCGCGGCGCATGTTCGGCGGGGATCTGGGCGACTTCATGGGCCAGCCGCTGCACACTGTTGCCACCGACGAAGCGGACCATCCGTTTCGCCGCACGGTGCCGCTGTTCGGCGAGCTGCGCGATGGCGAGGCGCTGCAGTTCGAGTGCCGGGTTCAGGCGCGCGATGACCGCACCTTCTGGGTGGTGGGCAACGCGGTGGCGACGCTGGGGCTGCAGGGCGGGCGCGAGATGACCTTCGCGCTGATGGACATCGACCAGCGCCGCCAGGCCGAGGCCCGCATCGCCGAGGCGCAGGCATCGCTGCAGCGCATCATCGAAGCCGCACCGATGGCGATCACGGTCTGCGACGCTGCGACCTTGCGTGTGCTGCAGCTCAACCGGGCGGCGGCGGCGCTGTGCGGCGTGCCGGCGACCGAGGCGGTGGGACGTTCGCTGGTGCAGCTCCACCCGCTGGTCGTGGGGGCGAGCCTGCAGTCCGACATCGACGAGGCACTGGCGCATCCGCAGGTGGTCACGCCCCGCGAATACCGCCTCGAACGCGGTGGCCGCACGGAGGTCTGGGATGCACGTTTCCTGCCGCTGGCCCGTGGCGATGACCGCTCGGACCAGCACCAGCTCCTGATGGTCTCCACCGACGTGACGACCCAGCGCGAGGCGCAGCGGGCGGAGCTGGAGGCGGCGATCGCGCGGCGCGAGATGCTGGTGCAGGAGGTTCACCACCGCATCAAGAACAACCTGCAGGGCGTGGCCGGGCTGATGCAGCAGGCGGTGGTGCGCTATCCGCAGGTGCAGCCCATCATTGCGGAGGTGGTCGGGCAGGTGCAGGCCATCGCGCAGGTCTACGGACTGCAGGTTGGCAACACCGGGCTGCTGGCGGTACGCAACGTCATCGAAGCCATTGCGCAGTCGGTGCAGCGCACGTTCGGTCGTGCCATCGAGCTGACCGTCACGGGCGATCCGGGTTGGCGCTGGCTGCTGCCGGAGGCGGAGTCGATCCCGATCGCGCTGGCGCTGAACGAGCTGTTCACCAACGCCGTCAAGCACAGCCCGGCCGGTGCCGTGGTCGTGTGCCGGCTGTGGCTGGAGCCGGATGGGGTGCGGATCGAGATCGACAATCCAGGGCGGTTGCCGGCGGATTTCCGGCTCGACCGGCGCCCGGCGACAGTGTCGGGGCTGGGATTGGTGAGCGCCTTGCTGCCCCGACGCAGCGCCAGCCTCGCGTTCACGCAGCAGGGCGACCGGGTGGTGGCCGCGCTGCGGCTGGCGCCACCGGTGGTGCGCTGCGAAGGCGCAACCTCTTGAGGCGGGGTGGTACCGCCCCGCGCTGACCTGCGAGACAATCGGGCCATGGCCTTCCCCCTTCAACCTCGGCCGCAAGGAAGCACAACGGTGACTGACACGTCCGCAATGTCCGCAACGTCGGCTGCTCCTTCGCGCGGGCGCGTCCTGGTGGTGGACGATGACCGTCTGGTGCTGGCCACGGTCGTGCATGGCCTCACGCACGCCGGCTTCGACATCATCGACGCCGACAACGGCGACGATGCCATCCTTCTGGCCCGCCAGCACCGGCCAGATCTGGCGCTGCTCGACATCCGCATGGACGGCATGAGCGGTTACGACGTGGCGCATTATCTGCGCGATGCGCTGCAGATCCCGTTCATGTTCCTGTCGGCGTTTTCGGACGAGTCCACGCTGGCACGCATCCGGGCGCTGGGGGCGCTGGCGCTGCTGGTCAAGCCACTGGACATTGCGCAACTGGTGCCGGCCGTGGCGTCGGCGCTGGAGGTCGTGCGCGAGCGTGTCTCGGGGCAGGCGGGGGCGGTGGCCTCGGTGCCTGGGCCTGGGGTGCTTTCGGCCGTGGCCGTGCCGGCCGAATCGGTGGCCTTGCCCACCGTGGTGGCGATGGCCGTCGGCATCGTCATGCACCGCTGGTCGCTGGCCCGTGCGCCTGCGCTGGCGCGGCTGCAGCGCCTGTCCGTACAGGAAGGCCGCAGTCTGGAGCAGACTTGCACCGCGATGGTCGAGGCGCTGGAACAACTCGCCCTGCCGGGTTCGCTGTGAACGGCGGAAACCGCAGGACGCTGGCGGTTCAGCCGAGCGTGAAGTAGAAACTCGCGCCCGCGTTGACCGCAGCTTCCGCCCGGATATCACCGCCGTGCCGGCGGATGATCCGGCGTACCGAGGCCAGCCCGACACCCGTGCCCGGGAATTCGGTTGCCCCGTGCAACCGCTGGAAGGCACCGAACAGCTTTCCGGCAAAGCGCATGTCGAAGCCGGCGCCGTTGTCACGGAGGCAGAACTCGGTGCGCCCCGCGGCCGTGGTCACGCCGAATTCGATCCGCGTCACCTCGCGACGGGAGGCGTATTTCCAGGCATTGCCCAGCAGGTTGTCCAGCACCGAACGCAGCAGCACCGGGTCACCGCGCACTGTCAATCCGGGCGCGATGCGGATGTCGGCCTGTCGCTCGGGGGCCTGCTGGCGAAGCTCCACCATCACCTGCTCTGCCAGCGCCGACAGGTCAACCGGTACCTGCTCGATCTCCTGTGTCGATAGCCGCGACAGCGCAAGCAGCGCATCGATCATGCTGTTCATGCGGGCAGCGGCGCCCATCACACGCTCCAGGTGGTCATTGCCGACCCGATCGAGCAGGTGACCGTAGTCCTCGCGGACGATGCGCGTGAAGCCTTCGATGACGCGGATCGGCGCGCGCAGGTCATGCGAGACGGTGTAGACAATGGCGGCGCGGTCGTCGTCCGCGGGTGGTGGTGCGGACAAGGCGGGCACCGCCGGCACGGCGGGCGGGAGGGGCTGGGTCTGCGGCGTTACTGCCTGCACTGATGGGGGCAGCCAGAGGACACAGCAACCCCCCGGCAACTCCAGGCGCTGCACGCCGCCACCACCACTGTTGCCACCGAGGCTTTGCGCCAGCAGTTCCTGCACCATCCGGGACAGTGCGGGTGTTCCGGCGGCGGGCAGCGTGGCCTGCGCGGCGTTGTTGCAGGCCAGTAGCTGTGGCGCCGCATCGCTGGTGCGCACCAGCAGTGCAGGACCAGGCAGGCCGCGCAGCAGCCGGGTTTGCAAGGCCAGCGACTGGGCCGTGGTGAGGCGCAGGCCGTCGGGAGGGGGCGGTTCTTCGGCGCGCCACGGCCAGCCGATCGCCACCACACCCGTGCCCAGCAGAGCCAGGACCAGTGCCCCGCCCAGACGCACGGATGCCGTCGAGGGGATCAGGGCGTGAGCCAGCCACTGGGCCGACACCATCAGGGCCAGTGCCGCCAGGCACAGCAGCACGGCCCAGGTCGCAGGGCGCAGTCCGGACGCAGGGGGTGACAACATGTCAATGATTGTAGGGACAGGTTTCCTGCAGGCCCGCTGCTGTTGCAAGGACGCGGACACCACGGGCGAGACTTCGGCGAAATTGCGCAATTGGGTCATCCGGTGTATCGGCAGGGAGGCGACCTGCACCTATGCTTGGACGCCCGATCTGAACAACCCCGCGCCTGACTGCCATGCTCCCGACCGACGATGCCCGCACGACCGACCACCCTTGGTCGCTCGACATCTGCGTGAGCACCGGCCCCGGTCGGCTCGGCGAGGAGGACGGCCTGATCACCGTGTCCGGCGCCGACGAGCCAGCGCCACGCATTTCGGACGATCAGGCCCAGACCCAGGCACTGCTGCTGTCGCGCCGCCTGCACCTGGCGGCCACCTTGCAGGAGGGCTTGTGTCTGGTGGCACCGGTGCTGGGCCTGTGGTTGCGCGCCAGCGGATCGTGTCTGCTGCGGGTGAGCGACTGGAGCGACGAGGGTGCGCTGGTGCAGCCCTGGGCGCTGCTCGACAGCCCGACCGAGGAGCTGATCGACCTGGGTCAGATGGTCACCACCCACGCCAGCGAGGCGCCGCTGGGCACGTCGCTGGCGCTGCTGCGGCCGGTGCTCGCCGTGCTGTCTCCCACGGCGCCGACGCTGCCGTGGCGCCCGGCGGGGGTGCGCGAGGTGCTGGCGCTGCCGGTCGTCCATCGGCACTGCGCTGTCGCCGCGGTCGAGTTCCACAACCCGGCCGAATCGACACCGGCGCTGCGGCAGTTGCTCGAACTGGTCGGACTGCACCTGGGCCATCTGGCGGCCCGTGACGAGCAGGTGCGCGAGGCGGAACTCTCCGCACAACGCCTGGCGCGGGTAGCCTTGCTGGCGGCACGGGTCGGGCGTGGCGCGGTCATCACCGATGCCGAAGGCGTCATCGAGTGGGCGCACCCGGCCTTCGTGCAGGCCACCGGCCACTCGCCGAGCAAGATCTGCGGTCGCACGCTGTGGGACGTGCTGCTCGGCGACGCCGACGACACGCGGCTGGCACTGCTGCTGCGCGAATGCCTGACGCGTGGCGACGACTTCGTGCGCGAGTTTGTTGCGCGGCGCGGACTGGACGACATGCTGCCCGGCGACCCCTACTGGCTGGAGATCGACGGGCAGGTGGTCGTCGATGAAACCACAGGGCGTCCGCAGGTGGTCTGTGTCTGCCGCGACATCAGCGACCGCAAGGAGCGCGAGTTCGGCATCGACGAGGGCCGGGCGCTGCTGGCGGTGCTGACCGAGCACATCCCGATCAGCCTGGTGGTGCTGGACGCGCAGAAATTCCGGGTCGTCTCGCTGAACCGGCATGCGGAGCTGGAGTTCTCGGCCCACAGCGCGCAGGTCGGCGGCTGGGATCTGGACGAGCTGCTGGGCCATGGCGTGCAGCAGCGCGTGCAGGGCTGCCTGACGCGGGCGGTGGACAGCCACGACGCCATCGAGCACGAGTTCGAGCGACCCACCGCCGACGGCGACCGGGTGATCAGCGCCCGCTACGTCGCCGTGCGCAACCGGCTGGGCCGGCCGACGGTGGTGATCTGCCAGTTGCGCGACGTGACGCAGCAGCGCCGGGACGCCCAGCAGTTGCGCGAGTCCGAGGAACGCTACCGCGAGCTGGTGGAGTCGATCGACGAAGGCGTGTTCGTGACGGATCCGCGCCGCGACAGCTACTTCTACATCGGCGCGCGGGTGTACGACATGCTCGGGCTGGTGGCGTCGCAGGTGCTGCCGCACGCGGAGCTGCTGCCGCTGCGGGTGCTGCCGGAAGACGCGCCTTTGCTGGAGCAGCAGCGGCTGGACGAACCGCACTCGGTCAGCACGGACGTCACCGTGCGCATCCGCCATCCGCAGCGGGGTGTGCGGTGGCTGCGCCAGCGCACGCGCACCCGGGTGCTGCAGGACGGCGAAATCCGCGTCTACGGCCTGATCGACGATGTCTCCGAGGAGCGTGAGCGCGAGCTGCAACTGCAGGCGGCGCGTGACGCCGCTGAGGCCGCCAGCCGCGCCAAGAGCCAGTTCATGGCGACGATGAGCCACGAGATCCGCACCCCGATGAATGGGATTCTCGGCATGACCGAGCTGTTGCTGGGCACCACGCTCAACGCCCGCCAGCGCCGCTTCGCCCAGGCCGTCTACCGCTCGGGCGAGAGCCTGCTGGAGATCATCAACGACGTGCTGGACTTCGCCAAGATCGAGGCCGGCAAGCTCGAACTCGCGCTGTCGGAGTTCTCGCTGCGCAGCGTGGTCGAGGACACGCTGGAGCTGCTGGCGCCGCGGGCACACGAAAAGGGGCTGGAGCTGAGTTTCCGCGAGGCACCCGGCCTGCCCGCGACGGTGGTGGCCGATCCGCTGCGGCTGCGCCAGGTGCTCACCAACCTGGTCTCCAACGCGATCAAGTTCACCGAGCACGGCGAGATCACGGTGGATCTGCACCACGCATCGGCGTCGGTCGCCGGCAATGTGCTGCTGGTGTTCGCGGTGCGCGACACCGGCATCGGCATCGCGACGGACATGCTCCCCCGCCTGTTCAATGCGTTCACGCAGGTCCATGTCGGTCTGTCGCGGCGCTACGGCGGCACGGGGCTGGGGCTGGCGATTTCGCGCCAGCTCGTCGAGCTGATGGGCGGGGAGATCACCGTGCGCAGCCAGCC
>JBEEMX010000008.1:0-19909 GCA_041192465.1 Pseudomonadota bacterium
TGCACCACGGCCCGTCCAGCCCGGAGGAGGACGATGCACCGGGTGGCCGGCATCTGCACCTGGACGATTTGCTCGCCTTGGCGGACGCGCTGGGCGCTTGAGGTGGTTGGGTGCGGCTGTGCGATTCGGGGGGATCTGTCTGGTGATTCGCGGTTTCTTCGCGCCTTGATCGGCCCTGTGCGGACGCCACACTGGCGGGCATTCATGGGTCTGTCCACCAGTGAGCACCTCCTCCGTTCCCCGTTCCCCCGCCCGCGAAGTGGCCGAGCCTGCCAGCCCGTCTGCGCAGGCCGAGGCGCGGTTGAATGCCGCGATGCGCGAATTGGCGGTCCCGCTGCCCACCGCGGCGGTCACGGTCACGGCTGCAGCCGGGGCGGCGGTGCGCGCCATTCCGGCGGCCGATTGGCTGATGGAGACGGTGGGTGTGCTGCTGCACGCGCCGCGGGGGGCAGATGCGCTGCGGGCGCTGGTGCTGCACCTGGCGGCCGGGCTGCAGTGTGACCGGGTCGCGCTGGGGCTGCGCCGGCAGACCCGCTCGGACCTGGAGGTGCTGGCCGTGTCGGACCTGCCGCGCCTGTCCGACGCCGCCGAACTCGTGCGCGATCTGCACGCCGCGATGCAGGAGGCCGCCGCCAGCGCCTGCACGCTCACCCACCCCGCCCGCCGCCACGGCCCGATGCAGGCGGGACTCGCCCACGTGCAGCTCAGCCGGGCGATGGGCGCGTGTGCCGTCTGCACCATCCCGCTGGGCGGGGACGGGCTGGTGCTGGGGGCGCTGACGTTGCAGCGTGACCTGGGTGCTCCGTTCCGCACCGAGGAAATCCTCCGGCTGGAGCAGGCGGCCACCTACCTGACGCCGCTGCTGCGCCTGTACCTGACGCGCTCGGCCAGCCGCGGCGCAGCCTCGCTGGTCGCCTGGCCGGCGTGGCTGGAGCCGCTGCGCCGGCACGTCTGGCCGGTCGCGCTGGGCGTGGCGCTGGTGATCGGGCTGTTGCCGGTCCACCGCGAAGTGGTGGCGCCGACGCGGGTCCAGGGGCTGCACGAACGGCAGCTCGTCGCGCCCCGCGATGGCTTCATCTCGGTGGTGTACGCCCGTCCGGGCGCGCAGGTCCAGATCGGTCAGTCGCTGATCGACTTCGACGGCGAACAAGCTTCCAACGAACTCCGCACCGCCGAGGCCGCACTGGCCCAGTCCGAGAGTGCTGTCAACGAGGCGCTGGCCCGCCACGACCAGGCCCAGATCGTGGTCCAGATGGCCAAGGTCGAGGAGGCCCGCGCCCGTGCGGATCTGGCCCGGCACGATCTGGAGCGTGGCCGCGTGCTGGCGCCGCTGACCGGCGTGGTCGTGTCCGGTGATCTCAGCCGTTCGGTCGGGGCGCCGGTCAAGCGCGGTGAGGTGATGATGACCGTGGCGCCGGCCGATGGGTTCCGGCTGGTGCTCTGGGTCGATGAGCGTGACATTGCGGACGTGCAGACCGGCACCATTGGTGCGCTGCGCGTGGCTGCCCGGCCGGGGCAGGCGCTGCCCATGACCGTCACCCGCATCACGCCAGTGGCGCGGGTGCGCGAAGGACGCAATGGGTTCGAGGTCGAGGGCGCGCTCGTGTCGAACGCCGCGACACTGCGCCCCGGCTTCGAGGGCGTGACGCGGCTCGACACCGGGCGCCATCCGCTCGCGGTGGACCTGTTCGGCCGGTTGTTCGACTGGCTGCGCATGGGCTGGTGGACGCTGCTCGGATGAACCCGGAACCGATCCTGGCGGTGGCAGGCGAGGTGCTCGACCCCGTTCCGCTGGACAGCCCGCTCTGGTACCGGGTGGCGAACATCGTCCCCCGGCTGCGGCCGACGGTGCGCGTGCGCCACCGCGGCAGCGAGGGTGGTGCGCGCCATGTGCTCGCCGATCTGCTCACCGGGCGCCACCACCTGCTCGACGAGGCGGCCTGGTCCTTTGTCGGCCGCTTCGACGGGCGGCGCACCATCGGCGAGATCTGGACCTGGCTGAGCACCCACCGATCGCAGTCGCCGACCCAGCACGAGGTGCTGGAGTGGCTCGCCAACCTCGATGCCGCCGGGCTGTTGCAGTCCGACCGTCTGCCTGACCTGCACGCGTTGATGCGTGGCGAGGAACAGGTGGACCGCCGCCGCCGCCGGGCTTCGCTCAATCCCTTGTCCTGGCGCGTGCCGCTGGGTGACCCGACCCGCTGGCTGACCCGGCTCGACCCGCTGGCCCACGCGCTGTCGCATCCGCTGGTGTTGCTGCTGGCCCTGGCGCTGGTGGGCGTCGGGCTGATGCAGGTGGCGCTGCAGTGGCCGGCGTTGCAGGCCGATGCGCGCGAGCGGCTCGGCATCCCGGCGTTTCTGGCCCTGAGCTGGGTGGTTTATCCCCTGATCAAGGCGCTGCATGAACTCGGCCACGCGCTGGCGGTGCGGCACTGCGGCGCCGAGGTCCACCACGTCGGCATCGGCTTCCTCTACCTGGTGCCTGCCCCCTATGTCGATGCCTCGGCGGCGACCGGGCTGTCGCGGCGGCGTGAACGCATCCTGATCAGCGCCGCGGGTGTGCTGGTGGAGAGTGTGCTGGCGGCGGCGGGGGTGCTGGTCTGGTCGGCGGTGCAGCCAGGCGTGGTGCGCGATCTGGCGCTGTCGGTGGCGCTGGTCGGGGGCGTCTCGACCTTGGTGGCCAACGCCAATCCCCTGGTGCGCATGGACGGCTACCACGTCCTCACCGATGCGCTCGACCTGCCCAACCTCGCGCAGCGCAGCCGGCGCTGGTGGATCGACCAGCTCCAGCGGCTGCTGGGCGGGCTGGCCACCCCATCGGCCTTGCCGGTGGGGAGCCGGTTGCAGCGGGGCGTGACGCTGGCCTATGCCCCCGCAGCTTGGCTGTTCGGCGTGCTGGTGGCCGTGTCGGCCTGCCTGTGGCTGGCGCAGACGGCAGCCATGCTGGCGCTGATGGCGGGCGCGATCGCGCTGTGGATGCAGATCGGGCAACCGCTGCTGGCGAGCCTGCGCTGGCTGGCCCGCGCGCCGTCGCTGCGGGGCCGGCGCCTGCGCACCGCGCTGCTCGGACTGGGGACAGTGGCGCTGCTGCTGGTGGGCTTGCTGCTGGTGCCGATTCCGCAGGCCACTGTCGCGCAGGCGCAGGCATGGATGCCGGAGGAAGCCCTGGTGCGTGCGCCGGCCGATGGGTTTGTCACGGCGATCGCAGCACCCGGTGACAGTCGCGTGCAGCCCACCGCACCGCTGCTGACGCTGCACAACGACGATCAGCCGGTCGAGCTGGCGAAGCTGCGTGCGCGGCGGCTGGAGCGGGAAGTGCAGGTCAACCGCCTGCAGGTGCTGGACGCCGCGGCTGCGCAGCGCGCCGAGGCCGAGGCCGCTGCACTGCAGATCCGCGAGGCCGAACTCGTCCTGCGCATCGAACAGATGGCCCTGCGCAGCCCCCGTGCCGGCCGCGTGAGCTGGATCGAGCCGCAGACCCTGCTGGGCCGCTACGTGCAACGTGGTGAGCTGCTGGGCTATGTGCTGGCGGACGATCGGCTGGTGGCGCGCACGGTGGTGCGGGACGAGGACATCGCGTGGCTGCTGTCGGGCGTGCGGTCGGTGTCGGTGATGCGGCCCGAAGAGGCTGGACAGGCCCACGCCGGCCGCTGGGATGGCGTGGTGCCGGAGACCGGTTCGGTGCTGCCGGCCGCGGCGCTGGGCGTGCAGGTGGGTGGGCGGATCGAGACCGATCCCACCGATGCGGACGGTTTGCGCACGCTGCAACCGGTCGCGGTGATCGACGTGCAGGTGCCGGATCTGGCGGTGCAGCGGCTCGGGTCGCGGCTGCTGGTGCGCTTCGACCACGGCGCACAGCCGCTGGGCGCGCGCCTGCTGCGCCGCCTGCAACAGCTCACGCTGCGCCACCTCGGCGAAGCCACCGACGTGCCCGGAGGCCGCTGACGTGGCCGCGACCACCGCCGTCTCGGCCATGGCACTGGTGCGGCCCGGGCCGATCTGGGGCACCTATCCACAGCGTGCGGACGCACGGTCGCTCGCACTGGCGGTGCGCACGGCGTGGCGGGTGCGGCGCGAACGGGCGGCGTTTCTGGCCGCTCTGCGCGGGCCGACACCCGATCCGGGGACTTGGCCGCGCACGCTCGCCCGCCTGCGACGCGACGGTTACACGCCCAGGGCGTGCGCGGCGGTGTTCCGGCGACTGACCGAACCCGTGCAGACCCATCTCGGCTTCGCACCGCACGACACGCAGCACCTGGCGGCCTGGACGATGCTGCAGGGTTGCCTGGTCGAGATGGCGACCGGTGAAGGCAAGACGGTGGCGATGTTCCTCGCGGCGGCCTGCGCCGGGTTGGCCGGCGTGCCCACGCATGTGCTGACCGCCAACGACTACCTGGCCGAGCGCGATGCGGCCGAACTGCGTCCGCTCTACGAGGCGCTCGGCCTGCGCGTGGCCTGCGTCACCGCGGCTTCGACCCCGGCCCAGCGACGCGACGCCTACGCGGCCGACGTGACCTACGCCGCGGCGCGCGAGGTGGCCTTCGACCACCTGCGCGACCGCGTCGCCCACGGCCGTGCGGGCAGCCGGCTGGCGTGGACCGATGCAGGCGACCCGACCGGCGGACCGCTGATGCGCGGGCTGTGTCTCGCGCTGATCGACGAGGCCGACAGCGTGCTCTGTGACGAGGCGCGCGTGCCGCTGATCCTGTCCGGCCACGGCGCGCAGGTGCTGCCGGAGGACGCATTGCGCACCTTGCTCACCCGGGCGCAGGCGCTCGACATCGACCGCCACGCCCTGGTCACTGCTGCGACCGGCAGCGGTGCGGCCACCGTGCGCCTGACCCGCGCCGGTCGCGACTGGCTCGCCGCGCAGCCCTGGGCGGCCGAGCGGCCCTGGTCCGACTTGCGCTGGCGCGAGGACTGGGCGCTGCGGGCGCTCACGGTGCTGCATGCGCTGCAGCGCGACCGGGACTACGCCGTGCAGGAAGCCCGCATCGTCTTCATCGACCCCATCACCGGCCGCGCGGCCCCGGAGCGCCAGTGGTCGCGTGGCCTGCACCAGTTGCTCGCCCTCAAGGAATCGCTGCCCATGCCCGCACCCCAGCAGACGCTGGCGCAGCTCACCTACCAGCGCCTGTTCAGCCGCTACCACCAGCTCGGCGGCATGAGCGGCACGCTGGCCGAGGTGGCGCCCGAGATGGCGCTGAGCTATGGCACGCCGGTCATCCGCATTCCGCACCACCACCCGGCGCAGCGGCAAGATCTCGGCGTGCGGGTGTTCGTGGACGCCGAGCAGCGTTGGCAGGCGGTGGCGGATCGGGCGGGCGCGGTGGTGGCCGAAGGGCGTTCGGTGCTGATCGGCACGGCGTCGGTGGCGGCATCGGAGCAGCTCGCGCAGCGTCTGCGGGCGCGTGGTTTGCGGCCGATGGTGCTCAATGCGGTGCAAAGCCAGTTGGAAAACGAGGTCATCGCCCGCGCCGGGCAGGCCGGGCGCATCACGGTGTCCACCCAGATGGCCGGGCGTGGCACGGACATCCGGCTCAGCCCCGCCGTGCGGGCGGCGGGCGGTCTGCATGTCATGGTGTGCGCCGATGCGTTGCCGGCACGGCAGTGGCGCCAGCTGGTCGGGCGATCGGCGCGTCAAGGAGATCCCGGTTCTGCCGAAACCCTGGTGTGCAGCGCAGAAGGCTTGCTGTTCCGGCGGCTGCCGTGCTGGCTGCTCGCTACGCTTGTGCCACGTCCACCCGCCTCGCGCTGGACGGCGGGCGTGTGGCGTGCTGCGATGCTGTTCGATGAATGGGCCCAGATCCGCGAGCGCCGCGCCTTGTTGCGCCAGGACCGCGCCGGAGTCGGGCGGCTGGCGTACAGCGGGTGGGAAGAATGACGAGCTTGGAGTCTGCGGTGAAAGAACACGGTCGTGCGTGTGTTGTGGCGATGGGTCTGCTGTTGGCTTCGGCCGCTCAGGCAGCGCCGCTGGCCTGCCTGATCGAGCCGTCGCAGGTGGTGGACATCGGCAGCCCGGTGATCGGCGTGCTGGCGACGGTGGCCGTCGAGCGCGGTGACACGGTGCGCCGCGGCATGGTGGTCGCCACGCTGCGCCGGGAGGTCGAACGTGCCAATCTGAGCGCGGCAAGCAACCGCTCGGAGGTGCAGGCCGAGTTGCGTGCCGCCCGGGCCGCCGCCGAACTCGCACGCAGCAAGCTGGTGCGGGCCGAGGATCTGCGTCGCCAGAATTTCATCTCCGAAGTGGCCGTGGAGCAGGCCCGCTCGGAGTCCGAGGTCGCTTTCCGCCGCATCGACGCGGTGCGCGAACAACAGCGTGCCGCCGCCGGCGACACCGAGACGGCGCGCTCGCAGTTCGCCCAGCGCGAGCTGGCTGCCACCATCGATGGCGTGGTCGTGGACCGGTTCCTGAATCCTGGCGAGCGGGTCGATGACAAGCCGATCCTGCGCATCGCGCGGCTCGATCCACTGCGGGTCGAGCTGGTGTTGCCGCTGTCCGATCTGGGCCGCCTGAAGGCCGGCGACGCAGTGCAGCTCAAGCCTGATTACCCCGGTGCCACCCGCAAGACCGCCACGGTCGAGCGGGTGGACAAGATCGTCGATGCCGCCAGCCGCACCTTCCGCGCCCGGCTGACGCTGCCGAATCCGGACCACGGCATCCTGGCCGGTGTGCGCTGCCTGCCCGAATGGGCCACGGCTGCGGCCACGCCCACGGCTGCCCGCTGAAGCGCCCGTCCCATGACGGCGACCCACCGCACTGGCATCGAGGAACTCGAAGCCCGCATCCTCTATTCCGCCGATGCCGCGCTGCTGCTTGGTGGTGTGCCAGTGGCCGACGTGCGCAGCGTGGACACTGCCCACAGCGCGCCGGTGGCCCAGGATGTGGCGCGCTGGCTGGTGGTCGATCGCCGGGTCGAGGACTGGGATCTGACCCTCGCGGACCGGCAGGCACATGCCTCGGTGGATGCCCCCGCGCTGTCCGTGCTGCTGATTGACAGCGACGCGGACGGGCAGGCCCGGCTGGCCGAACTCGCTGGTGACGCCGAGGTGTTGCCCTGGACCGACGCGCAAGGCCGGCGCTGGCTCGGTGCCTCGTCGCTGGACGGGGATCCGCCCGCGGTCACCCCGGATGCTGCGGTGTCCGACCGCTGGGAAGCCGAGGTCCGGCACGAACTGGTGGTCATCGATGGTGGCATCGATGGCGCCTCGCAACTGGCGATGATGTGGTGGTCGCGGGCCACATCGGCCTGCCAGATCGAGGTGGTGGTGACCGATCCGGCTGCGGACGGACTCGCGCAGATCAGCGCGCTGCTGGCGAGTCGGCAGGGCCTCTCGGTGGTTCACCTCGTCAGCCACGGCGATGCGGGGTTGTTGCAACTGGGCGGAACCACGGTGAATGCGGCGTTGCTTGCGGCGCGTGCCGACGAGGTGGCTGGCTGGCGTCAGGCCTTCGCCGACGACGCGGACTTGCTGGTCTACGGCTGCGATGTCGCGCAGGGCTTGACCGGCGCCGCGTTTGTTCACCAGCTAAGCGACCTCACCGGTGCGGACGTGGCCGCCAGCAGCAACCTGACCGGCTCGGCCGACGCGGGTGGTGACTGGACGCTGGAGGTGCAGACCGGGCAGATCGAGCAGCCCGTCACCTTCGATGCTGCCACGCAGGCCGCATCCGGCTGGCACGGCACGCTCGCCACCTACACCGTCACCAACTTCAACGACGCCGGGGCTGGCTCGCTGCGACAGGCGATCACCAATGCCAATGCCAGCGGCGGTGCCGACACCATCAACTTCAGCACGATCAATCCGACCGGCACCATCAACCTTGCCAGTGCCCTGCCGCAGATCACGGGTCAGATCACCCTCGACGCCACGAAGAGCGGTGTGCCCAGCCTCGTGTTGAACGGTGGCCACAGCATCACCAATGGACTCGACCTCGGGCCTGGCAGCGACGGCAGCACCTTGCGCGGGCTGGTCATCCAGGGCTTCACCTCCGCCGGCATCGCCATCACCAGCAGCGGCAACACCATCGCCGGCAACTACATCGGCACCGACCTTGCCGGCAATGTCGCGGCCGACAACTCGATCGGCATCAATGTCTTCGATGGCGCCAACAACGTCATCGGCGGCACGACCGCCGCGGACCGCAACGTGATCTCGGGCAACTCCAACATCGGTGTCAACGTGATCGGGGCGGGTGCTGCCGGCACCCGCATCCAGGGCAACTACATCGGCACCAATGCTGCGGGGTCGGCCGATCTGGGCAACACCTGGCATGGTGTCTTCCTGAACAACACCTCCGGGGTGACGGTGTCCGGCAACGTGGTCAGCGGCAACGGCGTGCTGGCCGGGGCCGCCGGCATCACCCTGGGGGCGTCGGCCACGGCCAATCTGGTCGTGGGCAACCTGGTCGGCCTGAACGCCGCGGGCACGGGCGGGCTGGCCAATGGCGGCGTCGGCATCTACGTGCTGGGCAGCGGCAACACCATCGGCGGCACGACCGTGGCCGAGCGCAACGTGGTGTCCGGCAACACCACGATGGGCATCAATCTGAGTGGCACCAGTGCCAACAGCAACACCGTGCAGGGCAACTGGATTGGCTTGTCCGTGACCGGATTGACCAGCATCGGCAACAACGAAGACGGCATCCAGCTCGATGCTGGCGCCAGCAACAACACCCTCGGTGGGTTGGTGGCGGGTGCGGGCAACGTGGTGTCGGGCAACCTCAATGCCGGCATCGCGATCGACGGCGCTGCCTCGACCACCAACATGGTCCTGGGCAACACCATTGGTCTGGCCGCGGACGGGAGCACCAGCCTGGCCAATGCCCACAACGGCATCAACATCAACCAGGCCATTGACACCATCATTGGCTCGACCGCGGTGGGCGGGCGCAACGTGATTGCGGGCAACAGCCAGAGCGGCATCGGCATCACGGACGCCAAGTACACGCTGGTGCTGGGCAACTGCATCGGTACCGACGCCACCGGCACCCTGTCCCGCGGCAATGGCTGGGACGGCGTGCGTCTCACCGGGTCCACCGAGCATTCCGTCATCGGCGGCACCGTCGTCGGTGCGGGCAATCTGATCGCCTACAACACGGGTGACGGGATCCTGGCCAACACCAACAATGGCAAGCCGAACGCCTTCATCGGCAACGCCATCACGGCCAACGGCGAGACCGGCATCGACCTCGGCGCTGACAACGGCGTCACCGGGAACGATATCGGGGACTTCGACTCGGGTGCCAACAGCCTGCAGAACTTCCCCAGCCTGACCAGTGCGGCGTCTTCACCGGCGGGGACAACGATCGTGGGTTCGTTGAATTCGAACATCCTGACCAGGTTCCGCATCGATTTCTATGCCAACCACAAAGGGGGGGAAGACTCCACAGGCTACGGTGAAGGAGAACGCTACCTGGGCTTCGTGACCGTCACCACGGACGCTCTCGGGATGGCTTCGTTCAGCACCACGCTGACGGATGCCTGGGTCAACAACGGCGACCGCGTGAGCGCCACCGCCACGGTGGACCAAGGCGACGGTACCTACGATGCGACCTCCGAGTTCAGCATGAACGTGGTGGCCACGGCCACCGGTGTGGTGGTGGTCGATACCGTGGCCGACACGCTGGACGGCATCACCACCTCGATCACCAACCTCGGCAACAACCGCGGCGCCGACCAGCGCATCTCGCTGCGCGAAGCGATCACCGCCGTCAACAACACCGCCAACGGCGCCACGGCGGACAAGATCGTCTTCGGCATCAATGGAACGGGTGTCCACACGATCGCGCTGACCTCCTTGCTGCCCACTCTCGGCCAAGCCGTGTACATCGACGGCAGCACCGACGACAGCTTCGCCGCCCAGGGCAGCCAACCGGCCATCGTGCTCGACGGCGGGGGCGTGGTGCTGGACGGTTTGCGGCTTTATGCAGGCTCGGGCGGCAGCTCGGTGCGCGGCCTGAACTTCCAGCGGTTTACCCAGGACGGCATCGACATTTCCGGCAGCAATGGCAACACCATTGCCGGCAACTGGTTCGGCGTCGGTGCAGACGGCGTGACCGGCCGCGGCAACCAGCAAGGCATCAACCTCTGGAACGCAAGCAACAACACCATCGGTGGCGCCACGGCGGCCGATCGCAACGTCGTGTCCGGCAACAGCGGCACGGGCCTCTGGATCGGCGGCACCTCGACGGGCAACCAGGTCCAGGGCAACTACATCGGCACCACCGCCAGCGGCGACGCGGCGCTGGCCAACACCAACGAGGGCATCCGGATCGAGGCGGCTGGCAACACCATCGGCGGCACCACGGCCGGCCAGCGCAACGTGGTCTCCGGCAACGGTGGCGAAGGCATTCTCATCACCACCGCAGTCGCCACCGGCAACGTCGTGGTCGGCAACTACATCGGCACCGACAGCACCGGCCTGCTCGACCTGAACGGTGCCGCACAGGTCAATGGTCTCAGCGGCGTGGTTCTCCAGGGCGGCGCCAGCAACAACCGCATCGGCACCAATGCCGATGGCTCGAATGATGCCGCAGAGCGCAATGTCATCTCCGGGAACAACTGGTATGGCGTGGAAATGATCGACAGCGGCACGGCGGGCAATGTCGTGCAGGGCAACTACATCGGCACCGACGCCTCCGGGCTGGTGGCTCTGGGCAACTCGCAAGGTGGGGTGTCGTTCTGGAACGGTGTGTCCGGGAACCAGATTGGTTCTGGCCTGACGGGGGCCGGCAACGTCATCTCCGGCAATGAGACCGGTGTGCTGGTCGCCAATGGCGCCATCAACAACCGCGTCCAGGGCAATCTGATCGGACTGGGCGCCGACGGCAGCACGCTGGTGGGCAATACGGGGGCTGGTGTGTACTTCTACAACGGTGCAACCGTCGCCGCCGTCACCGGCAACCTGATCGGCACCAACGCCGACGGCAGCAACGACACCGGCGAGCGCAACGTCATCTCGGGCAACTACAACGGCGTGGTCATGGAGAACGCCGAAGTCACGGGCAACACCGTGGCGGGCAACTACATCGGCACCGATGCTACCGGCCTGCTCGCCCTGGGCAACACCGTCAACGGCATCCTCTTGCAGGCAGGGGCGAACGCCAACACGATTGGCGGCACCCTGGCGGCACAGCGCAACGTCGTCTCCGGCAACGGCGACGATGCCATCGAGATGGCCGATGAAGCCACCGATGGCAACACCGTGCGCGGCAACTGGCTGGGGGTCAACGCCACCGGCACCGGGATGCTCGGCAATGGCGGGGATGGCATTTACGTCCACGGCGGTGCCGACAACAGCGTCATCGGTGGCACGGCCGCCAACAGCGGCAACTGGATTGCCGGGGCCGGGCTGGTCGGCATCGAACTCGACGGCGCCATCACCGGCACTGTCGTCCAGGGCAATCGCATCGGCACTGATCTTGCCGGCACGGCCAACTGGGGCATGCAGGAAAACGGCATCCTGATCGAAGGCACTGCCAGCAGCAACCAGATTGGCGGCACCGCGGCTGGCGCGGGCAACACCATCGCCTTCAGCGGGCAAGGGGGCGTCTGGACTGCGGGCATCCGGATCTACGGCAACGGCACGGCCGGCAACGCGGTGCTGGGCAACACGTTCGATGCCAGCGTGGGCCTCGGCATCGATCTCGGCGCACAAGGCGTGACCGCCAACGATCCCGGTGACGCCGACAACGGTGCCAACAACCTGCAGAACATGCCCGTGTTGACGGTGGCACGCACCAGCGGCACCAGCTTGACCGTGAACGGCACGCTCGACAGCGCGGCCAGCAGCTACTACCGCGTCGAGCTGTTTGCCACCACCACCCAGGACAGCAGCGGCTACGGTGAAGCTCGGCGCTACCTGGGATCTTCCAACGTGGCCACTGGCGGCGCTGGCAGCGTCAATTTCAGCATGGGTCTGGGTGGTGCGAACGTGGCCGTGGGCGAATTCCTCACCGCCACGGCCACCAAAAGCAACGCCACCTACACCGTCTTCACCGACACCTCCGAGTTCGCCCGCAACGTCGCCGCCATCTCCAGCACCCAGGCCACCATCACCGTGGACACCACCAGCGACACCAGCGACGGTGACACCACCAGCCTGAGCACGCTGCTGGCGAACAAGGGCGCTGACGGGGCCGTCAGCCTGCGCGAAGCCATCACGGCGGCCAACAACACGGCCAACGGCACCAGCGTTGACAGGATCGTCTTCGACATTGCCGATCCACTCGTGGCGGGTGCCCACACGATCTCGCTGACGGCGAACCTGCCAAGCCTGACGGACGCCATCGAGATCGACGGAAGCACGGAGCCGGATGCCGCCGCCGCGCCCGTGGTCGTGCTCGACGGTGGCTACACGGCCAGCACGGGGTTGTATGTGCAGGCCAGCGGATCGACCCTGCGCGGCCTCGTGGTCTCGGCGTTCGCGGACAAGGCGATCGTGGTCGGACCCGGAGTGGCCAACACGCGCATCGTGGGCAACTACCTCGGCACCGACGTGACCGGCACCCAGGCGCGTGGCAATGTCGCCTGGGCGATCGACCTGCTCAACGCCGGCACGGGGACGGTCATCGGCAGTGCGTCGCCCAGCGACCGCAATGTCATCGCCGCGAGCCAGTCCTGGGGGGGAATTTCGGTCAACGGCACCTCGACCGTGACCATCCAGGGCAATTCCATCGGCGTTGGATCCGACGGTGTCACTGCACTTGGCAACCTGGGCAGCGGGATCTTCGTCTTCAACAGCAGCAGCGGCGTGCGCATCGGGGGCACGGGTGCGAACGAAGGCAACCTGATCGCGTCCAACACGGGGGCGGGCGTCGAGATCGGCAACGCAGCCTCCGGTGTCAGTGTTCTGGGCAACCGCATGACCGGCAACGGCGGCTTGGGCATCGACCTGGAACCGTTCGGCGCGGTGCTCGCCAACGATGCACTCGATGCGGACACCGGTGCCAACGGTCGGCAGAATTTCCCGGTCCTGTCCAGTGCCAACAGCACCGGCGGCAACACCACGGTCATCGGAACACTCAACAGCCAGGCGTCCTCCACCTACCGCATCGAGTTCTTCTCCTCACCCGTGGCGGACCCCAGCGGCTTCGGCGAAGCGGCGGTCTACCTCGGCACCGCCACCGTCACCACCGACGGCAGCGGCAACGCCAGCTTCAGCACCTTGCTCAGTGGCGTCACCGTCGCGGCGGGCCATGCCGTCAGTGCCACGGCCACCGTGGACAATGGCGGCGGCAGCTACGGCAACACGTCCGAATTCGCCGCCAACGCCGTTGCCACCAGCGCCGGGGCCGGGGTGATCGTCCAGAGCCTGTCGAACACCAGCGAAGGCCAGGCCACCGGCAGTTTCAGCGTCGTCCTGGTCACGGCACCCACGGCCAACGTCTCGATCGCCCTCAACGTTTCCGACCCGACCGAGCTGTCCCTGGGCACCAGCACGCTCACCTTCACCAGCGCCAACTGGAACGTTGCCCAGGTCGTCACGGTCACGGGTGTGGACGACACCATTGTCGATGGCACGGTCTGGTCCAACATCACCCTGGCACCGGCCGTCAGCGCCGACGCGGCCTACAACGGACGAGACCCCTCCGATGTGTCCATGGCCAATGCGGACGATGACACGTTCAACACCCTGGTCGTGACGACCGCCTCCGATGTCTTCGACGGCAACACCAGCAGCATCGCCGCGCTCATCGCCAGCCGGGGCGCCGACGGCCGCATCAGTCTGCGCGAGGCGATCACGGCGGCGAACAACACCGCCAATGCCGTGGGCGGCGCCGACCGCATCGTCTTCGACATCGCCGATCCGTTGATCGGCGGTGCCCACACCATCACGCTGTCCTACGACAGCGCCGATGCGGGTGTCCTGCCCGATGCCTTGCCGACCGTGACCGAGGCGGTGGTCATCGACGCCACGACGGATGCCGACTGGGCTGCAGCGGGTGGGTTGCCCGTGGTGGTGCTGAACGGCAGCGCCGCAGCCGGCTCGGCCGACGGCCTGGCGATCACCGCCGGCAACAGCACGGTGCGCGGTCTGGTGATCCAGAACTTCGGCCATTACGCGCTCTACCTGTCGTCTGGTGGTGGCAACACCATCGAAGGCAACTTCATCGGCACCAATGCCGCCGGCACCGCCACCGCAGGCAACACCTGGGGCATCGTGGTGGCGGACTCGGCCAACAACGTCATCGGTGGCACCACGACCACTGCGCGCAACCTGGTTTCGGGCAACACCAACGATGGCATCAACGTGAGTGGCACCGGCTCGACCGGCAACCAGATCCAGGGCAACTTCATTGGCACCAACCTGACGGGAACCGCCTCGCTGGGCAACGTGGGCGTGGGCATCGGCATCGGTGCGGGAGCTTCCGGCAACACGGTGGGCGGCGCAGGCAGTGCGTACCGGAACCTGATTTCGGGCAACCAGGAGTACGGCGTCTTCCTCACCGATGCGAACACCAGCGGCAACGCGGTGCTGTCCAACTGGATCGGTGTCACTGCGGCGGGCACGGCCGCGCTGTCCAATGGCGGCTTCGCGGTGGTGGTGGATCTGCAGGCGGCGTCCACCACGATCGCCGGCAACGTCCTCTCCGGCAACACGGCCACGAGTTGGAGTGCGGCCCGCGGCGGCATCTACCTCTATGCCAGCGGCGTGACGGTCCAGGGCAACCAGATCGGCACGGCGGCCACCGGTGGCGGGCTGCTGGGCAACGGCGGCGGTGCGGGCGTCAGCGGCGGCATCGTGGCCAACAGCGGCAGCACCGGCGTGCGCATCGGCGGCACGGGGGTGGGCGAGGGCAACACCATCGCCGGCAACACGGGTGCTGGTGTCGTGGTGCTGACACCGGGCGCGCAGACCACCGTGCTCGGCAACACCTTCCACGACAACACCGGCCTGGCGATCGACCTCGGCAACGATGGCTTGACTGCCAACGATGCCGGCGATGTCGATACCGGCGTCAATACGCTGCTGAACACGCCTGTGCTCTACAGCGCGGTCATCCAGGGCGCCGATGTCCGGGTGCAGGGCGCACTCGACACCGCTGCCAGCCAGACGCTGCGCATCGAGTTCTTTTCCAGCCCGCTCGGGACCGAAGATCCGACCGGCCACGGGGAAGGTTCCGTCTACCTCGGCTACACCGAGGTCACCACGGATGCCACCGGCCACGCCGCCCTGGATGTGACCTTGGCCGGCATGGCGCCCGCGGTCGGCGACCGTGTCAGCGCCACTGCCACGCGCAAGACAGGGGCGGTCACCTACAACGCCACCTCCGAGTTCGCGATGAACGTGGCCGCTGCGATGTTCAATGCGGCGCCGGTGGTCACGCTGTCGGGCTACAGCGGCAGCTACACCGAGAACGCCGCCGTCGTCTACGACTCCGGTGCCACACTCACCGACAGCGACAGCCCTGTGCTGACCGGCGGCAACCTGACCTATGCCGTCACCGCCAACGGCACGGCCACCGACGAGCTGGGTATCCGCAACCAGGGCATCGGTGCGGGCCAGATCGGCCTGTCGGGCCTCGATGTGACGTACGGCGGCGTGGTGATCGGCACCCACGCCGGTTTCGGCAACGGCAGCACGCTGCTGGTCGTCACCTTCAACGGCAATGCCACCGTGGCCGCCGCCCAGGCGCTGCTGCGCAACGTCACCTACCGCGACACCAGCGACAGCCCGAGTGCGGCCACGCGCAGCATCCGCCTGACCGTGGACGATGGCAGCGGCGGCACCAGCGCAGCGGCGGTGGTGAGCATGGCGGTGGCGCCGGTCAACGATGCACCGGTGCTTGCGGTGTCGGGTGCTGCGGCGTTCACTGAAGGCGGTGCGGCCGTGGTGCTGAGCAGCGCGTTCCTGGTGTCCGACGCCGAGCTGGGCGCGGCCAGCAACTTCAGCGGCGCCACGCTCATGCTCTCCCGCAATGGTGGTGCGAGCAGCCAGGACGTGTTCAGCGCCACCGGCTCACTCGGCCCGCTCACGCCGGGCGGGGCGCTGGTGGTCGGCGGCACCAACATCGGCACCGTCACGGCCAACGCGGCCGGCACGCTGGCGCTGGGCTTCAACGCCAGCGCCACGGGTGCGCTGGTGAACACGGCCTTGAAGCAGCTCGCCTACGCCAACACCAGTGCCACGCCCCCGGCCAGCGTTGCGCTCGATTGGCTCTTCAGCGACGGCAACACCGGTGCGCAGGGCAGCGGTGGTGCCCGCTCGGCCAGCGGCAGCACGACCGTGGCCATCACCGCCGTGAACTCGGCGCCCGTGCTCACCGCCGTGGACGCTGGTGCGGGCTACACCGAAGGCGATGGACCTGTCCTGGTCGCCGATCCCCTGCTGGCGCTGTCCGACATCGACTCTGCCAACTTCAACGGTGGCACGCTCACCGTTTCGCTGGCCGCTGGCGGCGTGTCGGCGCAGGACGTGCTGGGTTTTGTCCACCAGGGCAGCGGCCCGGCGCAGATCGGCGTGTCCGGGGCGACCCTCACCTACGGCGGCACCAGCATCGGTACCTTCACCGGCGGCAGTGGCGGCGCGGACCTCGTGGTCAGCTTCAATGCCAACGCCAGCCTGGCTGCGGTCGAGGCGCTGGTGCGCGTGACGACCTACACCAACACCGACACCGCCGCACCCACGGCCGGTGCGCGCACTGTGCGCTTCGTCGTGAACGACGGCGCGGGCGGTGGCAGCAGCAACAGCAACGCCTACGACACCACCGTGGCGGTGGTCAGCGTCAACGATGTGCCGGTGTTCACCGGCCTGAACGCCACCCCGACCCACACCGAAGGCGGTGCGGCGACTGTGCTGGATGCCGACGTGCAGCTCTTCGATGCCGAGCTGGCTGCCGCCAACCGCTACGGCGGCGCCACCCTCACGCTGGCCCGCAACGGCGGCGCCAGCGTGGACGACCAGTTCAGCGCCACTGGCACGCTCGGCGCACTGACCGACGGTGCCAGCCTGCTCGTGGGCGGCACCACCATCGGCACGGTCACGACGAACTCCGCTGGTACCCTCGTGCTCACCTTCGATGCCGCGGCCACGCAGGCGCTGGTGAACGCGGCCCTGCAGCAGATTGCCTACGCCACCGGCAGCGACACGCCACCGGCCAGCGTGCAGATCGACTGGACCTTGGCCGATGGCAACGCCGGTGTGCAGGGCACGGGTGGCCCGCTGAGCGCCGCTGGCAGCGTCACGGTGGCCATCCTCGCCCGCAACGATGCCCCGTCCGGCACCAACCGCACCCTCGTCCTCGGCGAAGACGGCAACCACACCTTCACGGCCGCGGAGTTCGGTTTCTCCGATGTCGAGGGCCATGCCTTGCAGTCTGTCCAGGTGACAACGCTGCCGGCGGCTGGCGCGCTCCAGTTGGCCGGGGTCGAGTTGGTCGCAGGACAGGTGGTCGCGGCGGTGGACCTCGCTACCCTGCGGTTCGTGCCCAACCCGGATCGCAGCGGTGCCGCGTTCGCGGCCTTCACGTTCCAGGTGATTGACGCTGGCGGCACCGCCAATGGCGGGACCAACACCGACCCCACGCCGAACACCCTCACCGTGCAGGTGACGGCAATGAACGACGCACCAGTGCTGGCACTCGGGGACACTAACCTCGTCGCCAATGGCTCGTTCGAGGCAGGCAGTGGCGCGTGGGCGGGTAACTCGGGTGTGGAAATCTCCGCCAGCCATGGCCTGTACAGCGTCGCCGCACCGCCAGATGGCAGCTACTTCGCCGAGGTCGAAGGCTGGATCGCCACCGCAGCGCCCAGCTACCTCGAACAAGTGGTCACGACTGACATCGGCCAGACGTATGTGTTCAGCCTGTCGGCCGTGACCCGCGCCGATGTCAACGTCAACGACATGGGTCAGCTCAGTGTCAATGGCGTCGAGGTCGGGCGCTTCACGACTGGCTCCACCTGGGCCGCGCATGCGGTGGTCTTCACGGCCACCTCCACCACCTCGACCCTGCGCATCACGTCATTGGGTTCGCAGTCTGGTGGTGGATGCGCACCGGGCAATGGTGCCGGCCTGCTCATCGACGATGTCCGCCTGGTGGCGGTCGATGCGGCAGCGGCCTTCACCGAGGACGGGCCGGCCGTGCTGCTGGGCGCCAGCGCCCGTGTCTTCGACACCGAACTGGGCGACAGCGCGGCCAACAGCTTCGGCGGTGCCAGCCTCACGCTGGCCCGCACCGGTGGTGCCAGCGTGGACGACCAGTTCAGCGCCACGGGCACGCTGGGCGCGTTGACCGACGGCGGCCCGCTCGTTGTCGGCGGCACGGTGATCGGCACCGTCACGGCCAACGCTGGCGGCACGCTGGTCCTCGCCTTCGACGCCAGCGCCACCAACGCCCTGGTGCAGGTGGCCCTGCAGCAGATCGCCTATGCCAACCGCAGTGACACGCCACCCGCCACGGTGCAGATCGACTGGAGCCTCTCCGACGGCAACGCCGGCGCCCAAGGCACGGGCGGCCCGCTGGGCACCACCGGCCACACCGCCGTGGCACTCACGGTGGTCAATGATGCCCCGGTGGTCACCGTGTCGGCGACCACCGGCACGTATGTGGAAAACGATCCCGCGGTCTTTGATGCAGGCGCTACCGTTTCCGACGCCGATTCGGCCGACTTCGGTGGCGGTGTCCTCACCTACACGATCACTGCCAACGGCAGCACCAGCGACGCACTCGCCATTCGCGACCAGGGCACGGGTGCGGGCCAGATCGGCCTGGGTGGACCCGGCGGGCTGGACGTGCTCTTCGGCGGCGTGGCCATCGGCACCTACGCCGGGTCGGTCACGGGCAGCATGCCGCTGCAGGTCCAGTTGAACGCCAACGCCACGCCGACCGCCGTCCAGGCCCTGCTGCGCAACATCACCTACCGCAACACCAGCGACGATCCGGACAGCGCCACCCGCACGGTGCAGATCGACCTCAGCGACGGCGATGGCGGCAGCATCGCCCCCATCGTCGGCAGCCTGACGGTCACGCCGGTCAACGATGCTCCCGCCATCACCAGCCTGGGCGGTGCGGCCACGGCGACGCTCTCCCTTGCGGAAAATACCACCGCCGTCGGAATCGTCACGGCCAGCGACGTGGATCTGGGCGGATCGACGCTCCAGTACAGCCTCGCGGGTGGCGCCGATGCCGCGCTGTTTGCCATCGATGCCAACACCGGCGCCTTGCGCTTCCTCTTGGCACCAGACCGCGAAGTGCCACTGGATGTCAACACCGACAACGTCTACGACGTGGTGGTGCAGGTCAGCGACGGCCTGCTCACCGACACGCAAGCCATCGCCGTCACCGTCACCGACGTGTCGAACGTGCTGGTGGTGACGACCACGGCGGACACGGTCGATGGCGACACCTCCTCGATCGAGGCGCTGAATGCCTCCGCGGGTGCCGATGGCCGCATCAGCCTGCGCGAGGCGTTGCTGGCCGCCAACCAGACCGTCAACCGGCTCGGTATGCCCGACCACATCGGCTTCTCCATCGCCGATCCGCTGGTCGGTGGGGCGCACACCCTCCTGATTGGCCCGACCGATCTGCCGACCATCACCGACGCCGTGGTGATCGATGGCAGCACCGAACCGGATGCCGGCAGCGGCCCGGTGGTCGTGCTGGACGGAGCGGGCGTGGCGGACGTGGGGCTGCACGTTTCGGCGTCTGACACCACGGTGCGCGGTCTGGTGATCTCGCGCTTTGCGGTGCGCGGCGTGTTCATCGACAACGGTGCAGCCAACGTGCTGGTGGCCGGCAACCGCTTCGGCACCGATGTCACCGGCCTGCTGGCGCGTGGCAATGGCAGTTGGGGCATCGACATGGTTGCGGCGGGCAGCGGCATCGTGATCGGTGGCACCACGGCTGCTGACCGCAACATCGTGGGTGCCAACATGGGGCAGGGCGGCATCGCGGTCAACGCGA
>JBEEMX010000009.1:0-19615 GCA_041192465.1 Pseudomonadota bacterium
TCAGCACCGGCGTGCCGACCATCATCGCCTCCAGCGCGGGCAAGCCGAACCCTTCGTAAAGCGAGGGGAACGCCACCGCCTTCGCGCCTTTCACCAGCCGCATCAGCAACTGGCGGGGCTGATTGCCAGCACCGCCGAGCAACCAGACAGCGAACTCAACGTCTGGCAGGCCAATGCGATCATCGGTTCCCTGACCGAAATCGTGCTGCAAGCCATCGAGCAGGATCGGGTCGAACACCTACCAGAGTGTGCTGACGAGGCCGCTCAGGTCATTCGTGCGGCGATGCAATCCCAGCTGGCACACCCGGTCATTGCACCGGCACCCAGCGACGACCCGCACTGAGTCAAAAGCGGGGCCGATTCCGGTCCCGTTGCATTTCCAGAGCCGGCAAGCGCTTTCCCCACACATGCGCTTGCCAGGAAATGCCCTCTTCAGCCAACCCACTTTCGCGCATTGCCGAACATGCGCAGCCACGGGCTCTGTTCGGACACCGCGCCCGAGGTCCAGCTCATCTGCACATTGCGGAACACGCGTTCCGGATGCGGCATCAGCACCGTGAAGCGACCATCCGCCGTGGTCACTGACGTCAGGCCATCCGGGCTGCCGTTGGGATTGCTCGGATAGGTTTCGGTCGGACGACCGGCATGATCGACGAAGCGCATCGTGCGCTGCACCCGCGTCGCATCCCCGCGCTGCGAGAAGTCGGCATAGCCTTCACCATGTGCCACCGCGATCGGCATCCGGCTACCTGCCATGCCCTGAAAGAAAATCGACGGACTCTGCAGCACCTCGACCATGCTCAGCCGCGCCTCGAACTGCTCGCTCTTGTTGCGGGTGAACTTCGGCCAGTCCTGCGCGCCGGGGATGATCGGTGACAGCGCCGCCATCATCTGGCAGCCGTTGCACACGCCCAGCGCGAAGGTGTCGGTACGGTTGAAGAAGGCCGCGAACTGCTCGGCCAGCGCAGGGTTGAACAGCACTGAGCGCGCCCAGCCCTCGCCCGCGCCCAGCGTGTCGCCGTAGCTGAAGCCGCCACAGGCGATGAAGCCCTGGAACTGGTCCAGCCGCGCCCGACCGCGCTGCAGGTCGGTCATGTGAACGTCGAAGGTGTCGAAGCCGGCCTTGGCCATCGCGTAGGACATCTCGACATGCGAATTCACGCCCTGCTCGCGCAGGATCGCCAGCTTCGGTCGCGTGGTGTTGATGAAGGGCGCCGCCACGTCCTGCACGGGATCGAAGCTCAGCGACACATGCAGCCCAGTGTCGTCCGGCGCACCGACCGCCGCATGTTCGCTGTCCGCGCAGGCCGGGTTGTCACGCTGGGCGGCGATGCGCCAGCTCACGCCGTCCCACGCTTGTTGCAGCGTCTGCAGCGGCGCCGTGAACACTGTCTTCGCATCGCGCCAGACCTCGACGGCGGCGCGGTCGTTGGTCTTGCCGATGACGTGGCTGTGCTTGCTCAGGCCATGCGTGCGCAGCGTCTGCATCACCTCGTTGCGCACGCTGGTCGGCACCTGGATCACGGCGCCGAGTTCCTCGTTGAACAGCGCCTTCAGCGTCAGCTCGTTGCGGCGCTCGCCCACCTGCGTGGCCCAGTTCTTCGAGTCACCCACCTCGGCGCGGCTGTCGGTGATGCCATCGCCTTCGGTCACCAGCATGTCCACGTTCAGGCTTACCCCGACGTGCCCGGCAAACGCCATTTCGCACGCCGCCGCCCACAGCCCGCCATCGCTGCGGTCGTGGTAGGCCAGCAGCTTGCCTTCCGTGCGCAGTTGGTTGACGGCCGTGACCAGCGCCTTGAGCTGCGCCGGATCGTCCACGTCCGGCACCTCGTGGCCGAACTGGCCGATCACCTGCGCCAGCATCGAGCCGCCCATGCGGTTCTGGCCGTTGCCGAGGTCGATCAGGATCAGCGAGGTGTCAAGCCCCGCCGGCGTGTCGGTCTTGAGCTGCGGTGTGAGCGTGCCGCGCACGTCGTCCAGCGTGACAAACGCCGTGACGATCAGCGACACGGGGGCCACAACCTGCTTCGACTGGCCGTCGTCGCTCCACTTGGTGCGCATCGACAGCGAATCCTTGCCGACCGGAATGCCCACGCCGAGCGCCGGGCAGAGTTCCATCCCCACCGCCTTGACCGTCTCGTACAGCGCCGCGTCCTCGCCCGGCTCGCCACACGCGGCCATCCAGTTCGCCGACAGCTTGACCCGCGACAGCTCGAACGGCGCCGCCAGCAAATTCGTGACCGCCTCGGCCACCGCCATGCGACCGGAGGCCGGTGCGTCCAGCGAAGCCAGCGGCGTGCGCTCGCCCATCGCCATCGCCTCGCCGCGGAAACCGCTGTAGTCGGCCAGCGTCACCGCGCAGTCCGCCACCGGCACCTGCCACGGCCCGACCATCTGATCCCGGTGGCTCATGCCGCCCACGGTGCGGTCACCGATCGTGATCAGGAACCGCTTGGAGGCCACCGTCGGGTGGCGCAGCACGCTGAAGGCCACCTCGTCGAGCTGCACGCCGGTCAGGTCGAGCGGCTTCTCGGTGCGGGCAACACGGGTGACATCGCGGTGGACCTTCGGCGGCTTGCCGAGCAGCACGTCCATCGGCATGTCGATCGGACGCCCGCCCTGCGGGCCGTCCTCCAGCACCAGCTCGCGGTCATCGGTGGCGATGCCGACCACGGCATACGGCGCCCGCTCGCGGCGGCACATCTCGTCGAACAGCGGCAGCGCCTCGGGCGTCACCGCCATGACGTAGCGTTCCTGGCTCTCGTTGCACCAGATTTCCTTCGGGGCCAGGCCGGTCTCTTCCAGCGGCACCTTGCGGATGTCGAAGGTCGCGCCCTTGCCCGCGCCGTCCACCAGCTCCGGGAACGCATTGCTGATGCCGCCCGCGCCCACGTCGTGGATTGCCACGATCGGGTTGCTGGCACCGAGCGCGAAGCAGTGGTTGATGACCTCCTGCGCACGGCGCTGGATCTCGGGGTTGCCGCGCTGGACCGAATCAAAGTCGAGCGAGGCCGTGTTGGTGCCCGCCGCCATCGACGACGCCGCGCCGCCGCCCATGCCAATCCGCATCCCCGGCCCGCCGAGCTGGATCAGCAGCGTGCCGGCGCCGAAGGGCAGCTTGTGCGTCTGGCTGTCGCAGATGGTGCCCAGACCGCCGGCGATCATGATCGGCTTGTGGTAGCCGCGCTTCACGCCCGCCACATCCTGCTCGAACACGCGGAAGTAACCCGCCAGATTCGGGCGACCGAACTCGTTGTTGAACGCGGCGCCGCCCAGCGGCCCCTCGGTCATGATCTGCAGCGGGCTGGCGATGTGCGCCGGCTTGCCGATGGGGTCGTTCTCCCACGGCTCATTGGTGCCCGGCAGGTTCAGGTTCGACACGCTGAAGCCGGTAAGCCCTGCCTTGGGCTTGGAACCGCGGCCAGTCGCGCCTTCGTCGCGGATCTCGCCGCCCGCGCCGGTCGCAGCACCCGGGAATGGGGAAATCGCCGTCGGATGGTTGTGCGTCTCGACCTTCATCAGGACGTGCACCAGTTCTTCGCGGGCGCCGTACTGCGGTGCGTTGGTGTAGCCCTGCGGCGTCCAGCGTTCGATCACACCACCCGCCATGACCGAGGCGTTGTCGCTGTAGGCCACCACGGTGGACTGCGGCGACACCTTCTCGGTGTTGCGGATCATGCCGAACATGCTCATCGGCTGGTGCTCGCCGTCGATGGTGAAGTCGGCGTTGAAGATCTTGTGGCGGCAGTGTTCGGAGTTGGCCTGCGCGAACATCATCAGCTCGACATCGCTCGGGTTGCGGCCCAGGCCGGTGAAGGCGTTCACCAGATAGTCGATCTCGTCCTCGGACAGCGCCAGCCCGAAGTCCTTGTTGGCCACGACCAGCGCCGCGCGGCCCTGCCCCAGCACATCGACATGCGCCAGCGGCTCGGCCGGCTGCGCGTCGAACAGGTGGCGGGCAGCGTCGCGCTCGAAGGCGGCCGACTCGGTCATGCGGTCGTGCAGCACCAGCGCGCAGGCCTGCCGTTCCTCCTGCGTCAGCGGCTTGGCACCGCCCTTGAAGGTGTCCAGCAGGCCGGACTTCAGCACCAGCCGGTACTCGGTGACGCGCTCGACGCGGTGCAACGTGGCGCCGCAGTTGTGGGCGATGTCGGTGGCCTTCGAAGCCCAGGGCGACAGCGTGCCCAGCCGCGGCATCACCACGATCAGCTCGCCCTCGGGCTTGGCGGTGTACGCGTCGCCGTAGGTCAGCAGTGCGGACAGCTTGTCGAGGTCCGCACGGTCCAGCGCCGCGTCGCTCCACACCCAATGCACATGGCGCGCCGACACATCGACGATGCGCGGGCAGACAGCTTGCAACCGCGGCAGCAGGGCCTGGGCGCGGAAGGCAGAGAGGGCGTTACCACCCTCGAAAGGCTGGAGGTGCTGGGAGGTGCTGGAGGAGGAGGAAGACACGCGGTGAGTCCCGAAGGGCTGGAAAGCGTGCGATTTTAGGCGAGCTTGGCGTGGAGGTCAGGACAGCGCCCGTACCACGTCGTCCGCGATCGCCAGACAAGAGGTCAAACCCGGGGATTCGATGCCCAGAAGCTGCACCAGCCCTGGCACGCCATGCATGGCCGGCCCGTCGATGCGGAAGTCCGCCGCCGCCACGTCCGCCCCGCCCAGCTTGGGCCGCACCCCCGAATAACTCGGCTGCAGCGCGCCATCCGGCAGACCGGGCCAGTAGCGGCGGATCGCCTCGGCCATGCCCTGCACGCGCTCGGGCGCCACGGCGTAGTCGATCTGCGCCGCGTCGGTGATGTCGAGCCACTCCACATCCGGGCCGAAGCGCATCTGGCCGCCTAGGTCGAGCGTCACATGCACGCCCAACCCCGCCGCCTCGGGGATCGGGTAGACCAGCCGCGAAAACGCCGGCCGGCCGCTGCAGGCGAAGTAGTTGCCCTTGCAGAAATACGCCGTGGGCTGCTGTGCCGCGGCCTCGGGGGTCGCTGGCCAGCCGCGCAGACTGCGGGCGATGGCCGGCGCACTCAGGCCTGCGGCGTTGACCACCTCGCGGGCGAGGATCTGCATCGGTTGCTCGCCCCCCACGTCCAGCACGATCCCGTCCGGCGTGATCGCCCCGCCGGTCACGGGCGAACACAGCGCCAGCGACGCCCCCGCCGCCTCGGCGTCGCCCAGCAGCGCCAGCATCAGCCCATGGCTGTCGATGATGCCGGTCGACGGCGACCACAGCGCCGCCGTGCAGGACAGCGCAGGCTCCATCGCGCGGGCCTCGTCGCCGGTCAGCCGTTGCAGGTCGTGGACGCCGTTGGCGCGGGCCTGGGCGTGCAGCGCATCGAGCTTGCCGAGCTGCGCATCGGTGGTCGCAACGATGAGCTTGCCGCAGCGGCGGTGTTCGACCCCGCGCTCGACGCAGTAGCCGTACAGCCGCTCCCGGCCCTGCACGCAGAGTTCGGCCTTGCGCGATCCTGTCGGGTAGTAGAGACCGGCGTGGATGACCTCGCTGTTGCGGGCACTGGTGACGGTACCGAAAGCGTCGGCGGCTTCGAGGATGACGACCTCGCGGCCGGTCAGCGCCAGCGCGCGGGCCACGGCCAGGCCGACCACGCCGGCGCCGATGACGAGGGTTTCGATCTTGTCGAGGGTATCCATGCGGGCAGCTTAGCCGACCCCCAGTGCGACCCCCGGTGCGATAATCCCGCCCCATGTCGATCACGATCAAAACCGCCGCGGACATCGCCGCCATGCGCGTGGCTTGCCGCCTCGCCTCCGAAGTCCTGGACCTCCTCACGCCCCACGTCCGGGCGGGTGTGACGACCAACGAACTGGACCGCATCGCCCACGACCACATCGTGAACGTGCAGCAGGCCATCCCCGCGCCGCTGAACTACCAGCCCCCCGGCTACACGCCGTATCCGAAGTCGATCTGCACCTCGGTCAACCACGTGATCTGCCACGGCATCCCGAGCGACAAGGCGCTGAAGAACGGCGACATCGTCAACCTCGACATCACCGTCATCAAGGACGGCTGGCACGGCGACACCAGCCGCATGTTCATCGTCGGCGAAGGCTCGATCGCGGCCAAGCGGCTGTGCGCGGTGACGTATGACGCGATGTGGCACGGCATCCTGAAGGTCAAGCCCGGCGCACGCCTGGGCGACATCGGCCACGCCATCCAGACCTTCATCGAGAAGCAGGGGCTGTCGGTGGTGCGCGAGTTCTGCGGCCACGGCATCGGCCAGAAGTTCCATGAAGAACCGCAGATCCTGCACTACGGCCGCCCCGGCACGCTCGACGTGCTGGTGCCGGGCATGGTGTTCACCATCGAGCCGATGGTCAACGCCGGCCGGCGCGAGTTGAAGGATGCAGGCGACGGCTGGACCATCGTCACCAAGGACCGCTCGCTCTCCGCGCAGTGGGAGCACACGCTGGCCGTCACCGAGACGGGCTTCGAGGTGATGACGCTGTCGGCCGGCAGCCCGCCGCTGCCCAGCTTCGTCACGACCACGTCCTGCTGATGCCTGACACCACCGGCGCCGACGCCGACCGCCGCCACCCCCTGCCCGCCCTGCCGCTGCCCGAGCTGCGCCGCTTGCTGCGCGAAGGCAAGCAGGCGCTGATCCAGCAGTTCCGCGACGACAAGGCCACCGTGCCGAACGCCGACCGGCTGGTGCGCCAGTTGACGCAGCATGTGGACAGCATGCTCGGCCAGTTGTGGCAGCAGTCGGAGCTGCCCCGCGGCGCAACGCTGGTGGCGGTGGGTGGGTATGGGCGCGGCGAGCTGTTCCCGTATTCGGATGTCGACGTGCTGCTGCTGCTGCCCGAAGAGCTGGCGCAGACCCATGAACAGGCCCCGGACGACCCGCGCCGCGCCGGCATCGAAGCCTTCATCACCGCCTGCTGGGACATCGGCCTGGAGATCGGCTCCAGCGTCCGCACGGTCGAGGAATGTGTCTTCGAGGCGCAGGCGGACGTGACCATCCAGACCTCGATGATCGAGGCGCGCTTCCTGTGCGGCGCGAAGAAGCTGTTCGAGCAGTTCCGCCGCGCGACGCAGGAGGTGCTGGATCCGGCCGCCTTCCTGCGCGCCAAGTCGCTGGAGATGCAGCAGCGCCACGTCAAGTACGAGAACACGCCCTTCTCGCTGGAGCCGAACTGCAAGGAAAGCCCCGGCGGTCTGCGCGATCTGCAGGTGGTGCGCTGGATCGCGCTCGGCGCCGGGCTGGGCCGCTCCTGGCGCGAGCTGGCGAGCAAGGGCCTGATCACCCGCTTCGAGGCGACGCAGCTCCAGCGCAACGAGGGTCTGCTCAAGCTGATCCGGGCGCGGCTGCACACCATCGCCGGCCGGCGCGAGGACCGCCTCGTGTTCGACCTGCAAACGGCGGTCGCCGAGAGCTTCGGCTACGTCTCGACCCACGAACGCCGCGCCAGCGAAGCCCTGATGCGCCGCTACTACTGGGCGGCCAAGGCGGTGGTGCAGCTCAACCAGATCCTGATGCTGGGCATCGAGGAGCACGTCACGGGCTCGGGCGACGCGCCGATGCGGCCGATCAACGAGCGCTTCTTCGACCGCGCCGGCATGCTCGAAGTCGCCAGCGACGACCTCTACCAGCGCGACCCGCACGCCATCCTGCAGACCTTCCTCGTCTACCAGCAGACGGTCGGCATCAAGGGCCTGTCGGCGCGGACGCTGCGTGCGCTCTACAACGCCCGCGAGCTGATGGACGGCGCCTTTCGCAGCGACCCGGAGAACCGGCGGATCTTCATGGAGATCATGCGCGAGTCCCAAGGCCACACGCACGCCTTCCGGCTGATGAATGACACCTCCGTGCTCGGGCGCTACCTGTGGGTGTTCCGGCGCATCGTCGGGCAGATGCAGCACGACCTGTTTCACGTCTACACGGTCGATCAGCACATCATGATGGTGCTGCGCAACGTGCGGCGCTTCTTCATCGTCGAGCACACGCACGAGTACCCGTTCTGCTCGCAGCTCGCCGCGCACTGGGACAAGCCGTGGCTGCTGTACGTCGCCGCGCTGTTCCACGATGTCGCCAAGGGGCGCGGGGGGGACCACTCGGACCTGGGTGCGGTCGAGGTGCGCAAGTTCTGCCGCGACCACGGCATCGACAAGGAAGACGGGCGGCTGATCGAGTTCCTGGTCAAGGAACACCTGACGATGTCCCGCGTCGCGCAGAAGGAAGACCTGTCCGACCCGGACGTGATCGACGCCTTCGCCGCCCATGTGAAAGACCCGCGCAGGCTCACCGCGCTGTACCTGCTGACGGTAGCGGACATCCGCGGCACGAGTCCCAAGGTATGGAACGCCTGGAAAGGCAAGCTGCTGGAAGACCTGTTCCGCGCCACGCTGCGGGCGCTGGGCGGGGCCAAGCCACAACTGGATGCAGAAATCGAGATGCGCAAGCAGGAGGCGCGGCAACTGCTCGCGCTGCACTCGATGCTGCCGGGCACCGAAGAGACGCTGTGGAAAACGCTGGACCTGAACTACTTCGTCCGCCACGACAGCGGCGAGATCGCCTGGCACGCCCGCGCGCTCAACCGCAAGGTAGACGCCACAAAGCCGCTGGTGAGCGCCCGCCTGTCCCCGCTGGGCGAGGGCCTGCAGGTGCTGGTCTATTCGCCGGACCGGCCGGACCTGTTCGCGCGCATCTGCGGCTATTTCGACTCGGCGCAGTTCAGCATCCTGGATGCGCGGGTCCACACGACGCGGGCTGGCTATGCGCTCGACACCTTCCAGGTCATCACGCCGTTTTTTGACCAGGCGTACCGGGATCTGATCGCGCTGGTGGAGAACCAGCTCGGTCTGGCCCTGCAAGCCGATGGCCTGCTGCCACAGCCCAGCCGCGGCCGGCTGTCACGGCGGGTCAAGTCCTTCCCGGTGACGCCGCGCGTGCAATTGCGCCCGGATGAGCGGGCACAACGCTGGGTGCTGTCGGTATCGGCCAGCGACCGCTCGGGACTGCTCTACAGCATCGCCCGGGTCTTGGCCAAGCACCACATCAACCTGCAGCTCGCCAAGATCAGCACGCTGGGCGAGCGGGTCGAGGACACGTTTCTGGTCGACGGGGCGGCGCTGCAGCACAACCGGAGTCAGATCGAGTTCGAGACGGAGTTGCTGGATGCGCTGAGCTGAGGCGGGTGACGAATAAAGCTGTACTCCTCGTTCGTGTCGGACACCGAAAACAACTGGTAACCCATCGACCGCAGTTGGTCGATGGCAGTTCGGGTCTTGCCGACACCGACACCCGGAAACCGGTGGTGGAACTCGATCAGGATTTGACCTGGCCGGATACCAGACTGGAGGATGTCCTGGATGACGTCATATTCTGCGCCTTCGATGTCCATCTTGAGGATGTCGATGTGACCATGCCCCAGTTCGCGCATGATGGTGTCGAGCCGCTTGACAGGAACCGAAATGGCGTTCGCTGCCGTGGACGGCTTGTCCAGCATGGTGTGCGAGACATGGTCAGGGTTTTCCGGCGGATTGAAGAAGACGACCCCATCGGTTGCGGCAACCCCGTAGCCGTGCATCACGAACTGATCCGAAAACCCTTGCTGCTTGACCCATTCGATCGATTTTGGTGTCGGATCAAATGCGTGGATGGTGAGACCATACTGGTCAATCAAGGCGATATCGAACGACGCATCTTCTCCAACACCGAAAGAATAGACCACCGAACGGGAATCGATGCCCGCGGCAACGATATCCCAGCCGCCATACTCCAGCCCGAATCGGACCTTTTCGCAGAGCAGGTCCGGCTTCATGATCAGATCTTTGCCAAGGGCCGCTTTTGCGTACAGTTTTATTTTTTGGGTAATATTTCTCATATTGGATATTCCATAAGCTACTCCTCGACCACCACCGGCAGCGTCCATCCCTCCACCCGCTCGAACACCGCGATCGACTCCACATGCGCCGTGTGCGGGAACATGTTGACCACGCCCGCCGCGACGCAGCGATACCCGGCCTGGTGTACCAACAAGCCAGCATCCCGCGCCAGCGTGGCCGGGCTGCAGCTCACGTAGACGATGCGCTGCGGTGGCGTGTAGCCGTCGATCGGCGTCTGGCGCACCTCGGCCAGCGCCTTGACCAGCGCAAACGCACCCTCACGGGGCGGATCGACCAACCAGCGCGTGGCCGAGCCATACGCCGCCAAGTCGGCAGCGGCCATCTCGAATAGATTGCGCGCCTCGAAACTCGTCTTGGCAGCCAACCCGTTGAGCGCGGCGTTCTCGCGTGAGCGTTGCACCAGCGTCTCGCTGCCCTCGATGCCAAGCACCTCGCGGGCCTGCGTGGCGATCGGCAGCGTGAAGTTGCCCAGGCCACAGAACCAGTCGATCACGCGCTCGTCGGCCTGCGCCTCCAGCAGCTTCAGCGCCCGCGCCACCAGCACGCGGTTGATGTGGTGGTTGACCTGCGTGAAATCGGTCGGCTTGAACGGCATCGTCACGCCGAACTCCGGCAGCGTGTAGGCCAGCACCGGCCCGCCCGCGTCGAGCAGGTGGACCGTGTCCGGCCCCTTCGGCTGCAGCCACCACTGGACCGCATGTGCGGCGGCGAAGTCACGCAGCTTCTGCACATCACCCGCGCTCAGCGGATCCATGTGGCGCAGCACCATCGCATTGACCAGCCCGTTCGGGGATTCGCCCAGCGCCAGCTCGATCTGCGGCAGCCGCTCTCGGGCATCCATCGACAGGATCATCGTCCGCAGCGGCACCAGCATGGCGCTGATGTGCGGCGGCAGCACGGGGCAGGTCGTCATGTCGGCCACATAACGCGACTTGCGCTCGTGGAAGCCGATCAGCACGACGCCCTTCTTGATCACATGGCGCACCGACAGCCGCGCCCGGTAGCGGTAGCCCCAGGTCGGCCCTTCGATCGGGCGCATCACGCGTTCAGGGCGGAGCTTGCCGAGGTGCCAGAGGTTGTCTTCCAGCGTGCGCTGCTTGACAGCGACCTGCGCGGACGGGTGGAAATGCTGCATCTTGCAACCGCCACAAGCCCCCGCGTGCAGGCCGAAGTTGGGGCAGCCCGGCGTGACCCGCTGCGCACTCTCGCGCCGGATCTCGACCAGCGCGGCCTGTTCCCAGTTGTTCTTGCGCCGACCCGTCTGGACCCGCACCTTCTCGCCCGGCAGGGCACCGTCGATGAAGACGACCTTGCCTTCGGCATTGCGGGCCACGCCCTGGGCATCGAGGTCGAGCGCGTCAACCGTCAGCCATTCGTTGATATCGGTCATGAAGTCTCGGAGCGTCTCAGCGGGCCGGCAGCACCTTGGTGGGGTCGATCGGCTTGCCGCGGCGGCGCACCTCGAAATGCAGCTTCACGCGGTCGGTGTCGCTCGATCCCATCTCGGCGATCTTCTGGCCACGGCGCACGACCTGGTCCTCGCGCACCAGCAGCGCCTGGTTGTGGGCGTAGGCGGTCAGCAGCGTCTCGTTGTGCTTGATGATGACCAGGTTGCCGTAGCCGCGCAGGCCAGAACCGGCGTAGACCACGCGCCCGTCGGCGGCGGCGTACACCGGATCACCCAGCTTGCCGCCGATGGCCACGCCCTTGCTGCGGGTGTCCTCGAAGGAGCCAACCACGGCGCCCTGGGCGGGCCACATCCAGTTGACGTTGTCGTCACCTTCTCGGACGGGGGCAACGGCCGGAGCGGGGGCAGCAGCAGGGGCCGACGCCGCAGCCGCACCGGCCGCAGACGCCGCACCCGTCGCAGGGGCCGATGGTGTGGCGGGCACGGGCACGACAGCCGGCACCGGGATGGGCTTGGCGTCGATCGGGCGCGGCTCGATGCGCGGGGTAGCGACCGGGCGGGTGGCCACCTGGGTCGGATCCTGTCCGGGCGGCACCACGCGCAGCACCTGACCGACCTCGATCAGATCCGGGTTGTCGAGCTGATTCCAGCGCTGGATGTCACGCCAGTTCTGACCAGACTCCAGACCGACACGGATCAGCGTGTCACCCGGCTTGACCGAGTAGTAACCGGGTTTGCCGGCGTTCTCGGCTCCGGGCAGCACACGCTCGGTCTCGGTCGTCACCGCCGGACGGCTCGCGCCGCCGCGGTTATCGACCGGCGCCGGTGGACGCAGATGCGAAGCACAACCGACCAGCGTGATCGCCAGTGCAGCACTGAGGAGCACCCGGAAACCGGGTACCTGGAATGGGGAAGTCATCATGGAGTGGTCGGGAGGGCCCGCAGCCTCAGGGTGTGTCGGACGGGGGATGAGCGTCACCTCGGAATTGTCCGCAATCTCTGGTCATCGCCAGCGTTCGCTAGCCATCGCCAAGCCCGGATTCTAAAGGGACGAACCGTACCGCTTCATGGATGCGTTGCACGATGCTGCCATCGGCGAGCTTGTCGATGACCATCAGCACCTGCGTGCCGAGGGCAGGATCCTGCACTGGCGCCACCAGCCGGCCACCACGGGCTAGCTGTTCCAGCCAGGCACCGGGCAGGTTTCGGCCACCCGCGGCAGCGATGATGCCGTCATAGGGTGCAGCAGGCGCGTGGCCCAGCCGGCCGTCGCCATAGACCAGCGTGATGCCCGGCAGTTGCAGGGGAGCGAGTTGGCGCTGTGCCCGGTCGTGGAGTCCGCGCAGGCGCTCGATGCTGATGGTGCTGCTCGCCACATGCGCCAGCACTGCCGCCTGGTAGCCACAACCGGTGCCGATCTCCAGCACGCGCTCCAGCACCGGACCACCGGGGCGCTGGCGCAGCAGCTCGATCATGCGTGCCACCACCGAGGGTTTGGAGATGGTCTGGCCGAGGCCGATGGGCAGGCTCGTGTCCTCGTAGGCCTGTGCCGCCAGCGCACTGTCCACGAAGAGGTGCCGGGGAACCGCGTTCATGGCCGCCAGCACGCCCTCGTCGTGACAGCCCGCCTGGCGCAAGCGGGCCACCATGTTCTGTCTGAATGCCTGCAGGTCGCTGTGTCCAGCGGGGGCGGAGCGCACCCGGTTGGCTTCGCGCAGCGCGTCGGACAGGGGCCGCTGCGGGCGCAAGGTCTGCGCATCGGCAGTGGTCATGGCGCGCGCGCCCGCGGCCTTGGGCGGGCGCTCCATCCGGTCCAGGCTGAGCGGCCAATGCCGGGAGTGGCCCGAGCGGGGTTTGCGCGTGGCCGAATCGGACATGGCGACGCGCGCCGGTCTCAACCGCCCGCAGCGGATGCGACCCAGCGCGCCCACTGTGGGGCCGCAGCGTGGTCGGTCAGGTCGATCTGCAGCGGCGTGACCGAGATCTGGCCGTTGGCGGTGGCGTGGAAATCGGTGCCGACACCCGCTTCGCGCACATCGCCTTGTGCGCCAATCCAGTAGAGCGGATCGCCACGCGGGCTGAGCTGGCGCACCACTGGCTCGCTGGCGTGGCGCCGGCCGAGGCGCGTGACCTGCACCGGCAAGGTCGCGGCGTCGGCCCGGCTCGGGATGTTGACATTCAGCAGCCAGGGTGCCGCCGCCGGAGGCCGCAGCAGCACCTCCGCCAGCAAGCGCCGCACGGCGGCCGCGGCAGCATCCAGGTGCTGCCAGCCGTGTTCGACCAGCGAGAACGCGATCGCCGGCACGCCGAACAGATAGCCCTCGGTGGCAGCGGCCACGGTGCCGGAGTAGAGCGTGTCGTCGCCCAGGTTGGCGCCGTTGTTGATGCCCGACACGATCAGGTCCGGACGGCGGTCCAGCAGGCCGGTGAGCGCCACATGGACGCAATCCGAGGGCGTGCCGTTGACCACCCGCACGCCGTTGGACGCCGTCCACACTGACAGGGGGCGGTGCAGCGACAGGGCGTTGGAGGTGCCGCTGGCGTTCTGTTCGGGGGCGACGACATCGACATCGGCGAATTCGCGGCACACCTGGGCCAGAGCCAGCAGCCCCGGTGCGAGGTACCCATCATCATTGGCTACGAGTATGTGCATCGGGTCGATTGTAGGCAGTGCGCCCCGCCGCCGCGTGTCGGCCCACCACCTTCTTTCGCGGCCCAGCCCCTGTTCCCGAGGGCCACTTCCACCGCGAACAACCCTGATAATCGGGTACCAAGCTCCCGTGTCCCCCGTCAAGGATTCCATTCATGTCCATCCGCGCGCTGATCGTTGAAGACAACGCTGTCGCCCGCAGTTTCCTTGCCCGTGTGGTGCGGGAAAGTTTCAGCGACGAGATCCGCTTCAGCGAAGCCTGCGATCTGGAGTCGGCGCGCGCGCTGCTGGGCATCGGCGCGGGGGAGCTTGCCCGCGCCGATGCGGACGGGTTCCGCCTCATCCTGTGCGACCTGGAGCAGCCGGACAGTGCCGGGCTGGAACTGCTGGCGCAACTGGGTGACTACCCGGCCATCAAGATCGCCACCACGCTGCACTCGGACGACGATCACCTGTTTCCCGCCCTGCTGTGTGGCGCGAATGGCTATCTGCTCAAGGAGGATCGGTTCGAGGTGCTGGTGGAGGAGCTGCAGCGCATCGTGCGTGGTCAGCCGCCGTTGTCGCCCGCGATGGCACGGCGTCTGCTAGGGCATTTCCGCCAGCACGACAGCCGGTTCGCTCCACTGGAAACGGGGCCAGGGGCGCTCGAAGGCACGCTGACGGACAGCCTGAATGCGCGAGAAAACGAGGTGCTGACCTATCTCAGCAAGGGCTACACGATCAAGGAGATCGCACGCCACATGGGGATCAAGTGGCAAGCGGTGAATGACCACATTCGCGTGGTCTACCGCAAGCTCACCCTGGCCAGCACGCCGGAAGAGGGTCTGCAGGTCGGACGTCAGACCGACGCCTGATCCAGGCTTGTGGCCATTCCGGTCGTATCCTGCATCGCCCAAGAAAAAAGCCAGCCCGATGAGGAGCTGGCTTTTTTTCTGCGTTAGGTGGGGTGGCTAATGGGACTCGAACCCACGACAACCAGAATCACAATCTGGGACTCTACCAACTGAGCTATAGCCACCGCAGAGAGAGCAATTGTAGACCAGAATTTCTCGGCTATCTCGGTTTTTCGGCGTATTTATTTCGATGCCGCCGAAGCAGCCGCCGCCAGCTCATCGGATACCGCCACCACATTGGCATTGTCCAGCACCACCGCCTTGTAGCGTTTGCGCAGTGCGACGTAGTAGGCGTCGCTCTCGGCCTGCGCCCAAAGCTGGGCGACCTGCTCGCGGGCCTTGTCGAGGGAACCGGCGTCGGCCAGATCGGCAACCTGCACCTTCTCGATGACCACGACCGCGTAACCCTCATCGCCCAGGTCCACGCTGATCCACGTCGGCAGCGCATCGGCCTTCGCCTTCATCACCGCCTCGACCACCGCACGCGGCAGGTTCTGTGTCTTGACGCGCGACAGCGTGACCGCCACGGGCAGCGCACTGGCCGCCGCCGGCTGCGTCTTCCACAGCGCCAGCTTGGTTGCGCCTTCGTCCCGAGCCGCCTGCGCCGCCTTGGCCTGCAGCACGCCCGCCTTCACCTGTTCGCGCACCTCGGCCAGCGCCTGCTTGCGCGCCGGCTGGTGCTCGGTGACCCGCAGCGACAGCAACTGGTTGGCGCCGATCTCCAGCGCCAACGCATTGCGCTTGCTGCGCAGGTTGTCGGCCAGGAATGCGGCTTCGGCCACCTTAGGATTGGCCAGCGCGCTGCCCGGCTCGGCCTTGAAGCCGCGGGTGAATCGCTCGGCGCGCTGCACCGTCAGCTTGAGCTTGTCCGCCACCGGCTGCAGCGTGTCTTCCTGCTCGACCAGATTCGAGAACTGCTCCGCCACTTCGGCATAGCGTTTTTGCGCCAGCGATTTGCGCACTTCCGCTTCGATCTCGGTCTTGACCGACTCGAAACTGCGCTTGTCGCCACCACGGAGGTCGTCGAGCTTGAGGATGTGGAAGCCGAAATCGCTCTCGACGACACCGCTGACCTCGCCCTTCTTCAGCGCGAAGGCCGTGTCCTCGAACACCTTGACCATGGCACCGCGGCCGAACCAGTCCAGATCCCCGCCCTGCTTGGCCGAGCCGGGGTCTTCGGAATTGGCCTTGGCCAGATCGGCGAAACCGGCCGGGTTCTTGCGCACCTCGGCCAGCAGCGCCTCGGCGCGGGCCTTGGCCTTGGCTTTCGCATCGGCGGGCGCGCCGGCATCCGCCTTGATCAGGATGTGGCGGGCGCGGCGTTCCTGCGGCTGCTCGTAGCGGGCGGCGTTCTCGGTGTAGTACTTGCGCAGATCGTCCTCGGGCACGCTGATGCCGCGGGCGATCGTCGGCAGGTCGAGCACCACGTACTCGAAGCCCACCGACTCGGGTGACTGCAGGCGTGCAGCGTGCTTCGGGTCGTCGTAGTACGCCTGCAGATCGGCGTCGCTGGCCTGCACCTTGGCCAGGTAGTCCTTGGCTGCGAAGGTCTGCACACGGACGTCGCGACGCTGGTAGAAGGCATCCACCGCTGTGCGCGCCACGGCGTTCGGGACCACCGCCGTCGCGCCCACGCCCAGCAGCACCTGGTTCAACGCCATGTCCTGGCTCAGGCGCGCGGCGAACTGCTGCGAGTTCATGCCCTGCGAGGCCAGCAGATCCTTGCGGACAGTGCCATCCGGATTGCGCAGGTTGGCGAACTGCGGGTCGGTCTCGAACAGGCGCTTCAGGCGCTCGTCGGTCGGCACCAGGTGCAGGTCACGCGACGCGGCGAACAGCACGCGCTGACGGATCAGGTCGTCAAGCACGCGCTTGCGCACGTCCGGCGTGTCGAGCAGCTTGACATCGACATTGGGCATCTGGGCGCGCAGGCGCTCGATCTGGTTGCGGTGGGCCTGGTCCCACTCGCCGCGGGTGATGGCCTGGCCATCGACCTTGGCGACCTCGTCCTTGCCCTGCGAGAACTTGTCATAGCCCTGGATGCCGAACACCACAAAGGACGGCACGATCAGCAACAGCAGCAGGAACTGCAGGACGCGGGTATGGCGACGGAAAAAATCGAACATCTGAGCTTCCTAGGAGGCACTGCAGCACGCAGCGCCAGACACGACAAAGGCGAACCAGGGTTCGCCTTTGAAGAGAAATGACCGCAACTCATCGCGGCGGAATACATGACAGGAACCCGTGTGGTGGGTGCTGAGGGGCTCGAACCCCCGACCTACGCCTTGTAAGGGCGCCGCTCTACCAACTGAGCTAAGCACCCGGATACCGTCCGTCCGGCGAGTCCGCAACTGTATCAGCTCAGCGCGTCGAGCAACAACTTGCCCGGTCGAAACCGCGGAATGCGCGCTGCGCGGATATGGACCGGCGCGCCCGTGCGCGGGTTGCGTCCCTCGCGAGCAGCGCGGCTGGACACCACGAACGTACCGAACCCGACCAGCGCCACCGGCTCGCCTTTCTTCAGCGACTGCGACACGCCGGCAATCATGGCGTCCACGGCACGGGCAGCGGCAGCCTTGGAGATGTCGGCTTGCAACGCAATGTGCTCAATCAGTTCAGTCTTGTTCACGCGGAACCCCTGATGCCTAGTTTGGAAGGGAACGGATTCTAGGAGCGGTGCCCGGCGTCTGACTTCAGCGCGCCTTGGCGCGGATTTCGGGTAACGCCTTCTGCAGGTAGTACACCATCGACCAGATCGTCAACACCGCTGCAATCAGGATCAGCACCGTGCCCCACAGCCGTGTCGGGACCACACCGAAGAGCCGCCCGTCATAGAGCAGGAACGGAATCGCCACCATCTGCGCCGTCGTCTTGAGCTTGCCGATCCTGTGGACGGCCACGCTGCGGGACGCGCCGATCTGCGCCATCCACTCGCGCAGCGCCGAGATGGCGATCTCGCGGCCAATGATGACCAGCGCCACCATGGCACTCACCCGGTCGAGTTGCAGCAGGATCAGCAGCGCTGCGCAGACCAGGAACTTGTCGGCCACCGGATCGAGAAACGCACCGAACGACGAAGTCTGGTTGAGCTTGCGCGCCAGCCAGCCATCGAGCCAGTCGGTCAGCGCCACCACGACGAAGAGCACGGTCGCCATCAGGTTGCGCGTCGGCATGTCGATCGGCAACTCGTAGATGCCGACGATCAACGGAATGGCGACGATGCGCGCCCAGGTCAGCAGCGTGGGGAGGGTCCAGAACATCCATGCATTGTGCATGGTGTAACGAAACGCCGGGTTTTCGGCCCCTGCATGCGCCCCTCAACGCAAGGCCCGGTAAATCTCTTCGGCCAGATCGGCCGAGATGCCCTCGACCCCGGCCAGGTCCTCCACCGACGCGGCAGCCACCCCGCGCACGCCACCAAACCGCTGCAGCAGCCGCGCCCGCTTCTTCGGCCCGACGCCGGCGATGTCTTCCAGCCGACTGCCGCCGGTGCGGACTGACGCCCGTTTCGCCCGCATCCCGGTGATGGCGAAGCGGTGCGCCTCGTCGCGGATCTGCGCCACCAGCATCAGCGCAGCCGAGTCGTGGCCGAGGTAGACCTTCTCGCGCCCATCGGCGAAGACCAGCTCCTCCAGCCCGACCTTGCGGCCTTCGCCCTTTTCCACGCCGACCAGCAGCGACAGGTTCAGCCCCAGCGTGGTGAACACCTCACGCGCCACGCTGATCTGACCGCGTCCGCCATCCACCAGCACCAGATCGGGCAATCGGCCCGTGCCCTGCTGCACCGCGTCCACCAGCTTGGCGTAGCGGCGCGTGAGCACCTGGCGCATCGCGGCGTAGTCGTCGCCGCCGGTGATGCCGGTGATGTTGTAGCGGCGGTACTGGCCAGACTGCATCTTGTGGCCCTCGAACACCACGCAGGAGGCCTGCGTCGCCTCGCCCGCCGTGTGGCTGATGTCGAAACATTCGATGCGCAGCCCTTCCAGCCCGGTGTCGATACCCTCCGGCGCCAGATCGAGTGCTTCGACCAGCGCCCGCGTGCGCGCCTGTTGCGAGCCTTCCTCGGACAAGAGCCGTGCCAGCGCGAGTTCGGCGCCCTTGATCGCCATGTCGAGCCAGGCGCGGCGGTTGTCGCGGGGCTGGTGCTGCGCGCTGACCTTGTGGCCCCGGTGGTCGGTGAGTACCGCGATCAACCCACGCTCCACCGGATGGCTGGTCACCAGGATCGGCGGGCAGTCGGCGCCGAGGTAGTGCTGCGCGATGAAGGCTTCGAGCACGCGGGCCTCGACCGTGCGGGTACCTTCGGCCGACTCTCCAGCCTCCGGTGCCTCGTCGCCCACGTCCACGGCCACGGCATCCTCGACGTGCGCCGGAAAGTACGCCCGGTCCCCCAGATGCCGCCCGCCCCGCACCATCGCCAGGTTCACGCAGGCCCGCCCGCCCTGCACCTTCACCGCCAGGATGTCCGTGTCGCGGTCCTCCTGCGTGAACACGGACTGTTGCTGCAAGACCTTGGACAGCGTGGCGATCTGGTCGCGCAGCTCGGCGGCCTTCTCGTAGTCGAAGGCTTCAGCCGCAGCCATCATCTGCGCCTGCAGCCCGTCGAGCACTTCCTGCGTCTCGCCGCTCAGGAAACGCACCGCGTTGCGCACGTCCGCGGCGTAGTCCTCGCGGCTGACGAGATCGACACACGGCGCCGAGCAGCGGTGGATCTGGTGCAGCAGGCAGGGCCGTGTGCGGTTGTTGAACACCGTGTCCTCGCAGGTGCGCAGCAGGAACACCTTCTGCATCAA
>JBEEMX010000010.1:0-22527 GCA_041192465.1 Pseudomonadota bacterium
GAATCCCTTCGCGACGCAAATTATCGCAAGCCCGTTCGGTCGGCGCGAAATGCCAGTGCGCCAGCCGGGCGGTCAGCTCGCGGTTCATCTCCTCGGGAAACGGCTCGCGGTGGTTGAAGGTGCGCAGGCCCGCCTCGACATGGCCGATCGGCACGCCCTGGTAGAACGCCGCCTGCGCCGAGGCCAGCGTGCTGGTGGTGTCGCCGTGGACCAGCACGGCGCGGGGCTGCGTGCGCTCGAACACTTCGGACAGCCCCTCCAGCAGCAGCGCGTTCAGGTGCGAGAGCTGGCCGTTGCGGCGCTCCAGCGTGACCTCGTGCTCCGGCGTGATGCCGAAGAATTCGTAGAGCGGCTGCGCCATTTCCCGGTGCTGGCCGGTGTGGACCCAGGCCACGGGCAAGCCGCGGCGGCGCAGTTCGCTGTGGACGGGCGCCATCTTGATGATTTCAGGACGGGTGCCGACGGAGATGAGGATGGGTCGTTGCATGGGGGGTCGCAGACGTTGCGGGTTCAGGAGAGGGGCAGGTGCAGGCGCAGCCCGGTGCCGGGTCCGGCGACCACGCGCCACTGGCCGTCCACCGCGTCCACCGCGGCTTGGCCGCTGGTGACGGTGGGCTGGCCGTAGCGGCTGCGTGGCAGGAGCCAGGTCATGCCGTCGAGCGATTGCGGGTGGTGGGCTTCGAGCTGCTGGCTGGGCGTGCTGGCACTCTGGCTGGAATCGGTGAGCGTCCAGCGGGTGCGCAGGCGCTCGTTGGCGAAGGCGCTGTACTGGGCCATCGTCATCCAGCGCAGGCGGCCCTGGTCGGCGAGTTCCTTGCCGCTCTCCAGCCAGCGTTGGAACGCCTGCGGGTACATCACCAGCCCGATCGGGTGGAAATACACCAGCCGCAGCGTGCGGTGGTCGGCGCAGAAGCGGTTCACGTCGGTCAGCCACGCGGCGACCTCGATTTCCGGCAACTGATCCGCCTTGGCCTCCTCGAACGAGGCGTAGACGCCGAAATTCAGCACCGGGTACGACCAGATGTCCGGCAGCGGGCGCACGCCGTCCTGGTAGCTGCGGGTCGGCGCCATGCCGGTGTTGCCGGTGAAGTAGTAGGAGCGGATGTCCCGCTTGCGCAGCCAGGCGGTGGTCCACGCGGGGTGGTTGCCGACCGGGGCCGAGTATTCGCGCACCGGCCGCCCGCCCACCTCCAGCAGCAGCGACGAGTTGCGCTCGATCAGCGAAGCCACCACCTCGCGGTCGAGCTTGTCGGCCCGCGAGCCGAACCAGTTGTGGATCCAGCCGCCGTGGCTGCCGATCTCGTGGCCGGCCGCGCCCAGGCGGCGCACCCAGTCCTGCGCCTGCGGGTTGTTGCTCAGGTCCATGCCCTTGCCATCGCCTTCCTCGTTGACATCGGGTCCGGCGGTGAAGTGGATGGAGTAGGGGCCTTGCTTGAACGCGCCCATCTCGGCGGCGCGCTCCAGCGCCGGGAGCGCCTTGCGGTCGTCGATGTGCCAGTTCATCACCACGGCGCCGCGCCCCTGCGGCATCGGCGAGAGCTGCGGCGCGCCCACCACGCGCTCGGCGAAGTACTGCAGGAAGCTGTGGAGCAGCAACCCGTCGGTGCGGACCTTCAACTGCGTCAGCGGCAGGTTGACGAACAGCACCTGCCCAGCGCCGAAGCGGTGCAGCCCGGCGACGAGGCTGCCGTCGGGGGCGTTCATCAGCCGGGTGCCGTCATAGGCGCCGTGGGTGACGAAGGTGGGGTATTTCAGCTCGCCGTAGACATAGCCGGCGATCGACAGTGGCTCGTCCGGGCTGGAGGCGGGCTGGGCGCTGGTGTACGGACGCCCTTCCTCGCCGCGCACCAGCTTGCCCGGCGGAATGCCCAGTGCCTGCACCTGCGCCGGCACGACCCAGGCCGGTGCGTCGCGCAGCATCCCGGTCTTCAGCGCCCCGTACAGACCGTATTGCACGCCGGCCAGATCCGACAGCCGCGCGCGGTCCTCGCGGTAGCGGCCATCGATGTCCGACAGGCCCGCGTCATGCACCAGCATCAGCGAGTCTCCGGCGCGCACCCGCTCGCGCAGGTGGCCGATCAGCACGTCGCTCATGCGGCGGTGCAGCGTGTCCGGCAGGATGAAGGCGGTGCCCTGTGCCTGCCGGCCAGCGCGCATCACCTGCGAAGCGGTCCGGGTGTCGAGGTTGAGGCCCAGTTCTTCCGCTGCGTCCTGCCAGGCCCTCACTTGCACGGGGTCGTTCAGATCGGCGTCCGGCAGCAGCAGGACGATCTGCTGCACGTTGTCGGGCAGCTTGTCCGCGTGGACCTGCCACCAGGTGCCGGCCGCTGCGCCGAGCAGCAGCAGCGCCATCAGCACACGGCCCCAGTTCCAGGCAGCGATCCGGTCCATCCAGCCGGTGGCGGTGTTGCGGCTCATGCGGCGGCCCTCCCTGGCAGGGCGGGCAATTGCGGCAGATCGGGCAGGTGCTCGTCCAGATCGACATCGGCGCCGATCTGCAGCGCGCCGACCGCATCCCCGCTGGCACCGGCCCAGACCGTGCCGTGGACCACCACGCCCAGCGCCACCTCGATGCGCGGGGCGCAGACCGTGGCGTGCCGATCCGGCGTGCCGATGGTGCAGCCGGGGCCGAGCACGACCGCGGTTTCCGACACCACCGAGCCACCGACATGGCTGCCCGCGCCGATCAGCACATCACCTTGCGCGACCACGCTGCCGTCCACCTGCACGCCGGGGCCGACGCCCAGATCGCCATACGCTTTCAGGCTGCCGCGGGCGTGGCAGCGCGGACCCAGTTCCAGATCGCCCTGGCAGACCAGATCACCACCCCACTGGCGCAGCGCGGGGATCTTCAGGTCCGCATTGGCCAGCCCGCGGCCCGACACGGCGTTCCAGCGCACGGTGGCGCCGAGGCTGGATTCGTCCATCGGGTCCAGATCCTCGTCCTGCGGGGCACCGACGGTGCGCATGTGCTGGCCCGACCAGACCGTGCCATGCACGACCACACCTTTGCCGATCTCGACCCGCGGTGCCCGCACGGTGGCGTGGGCACCCGGCACGCCGACCACGCAGCCCGCGCCCAGCACCACCAGCGTCTCCGACACGATGGAGGCGTGGACAGCGCAGCCCGCCGCCAGGTAAATCTCGCCCGGTGCCACCAGCCCGCCGCGGATGCAGCAGCCTGCCCCCAGGTTCATCGAACCGCCCGCCCGCAAGCTGCCCTCGGCTTCGCAGCCCTCGCCCAGCGAGACATGGCTGTCGCCGACGAGATCGCCGTGCCAGCGCCGCAGCGGCGCCACCTGCAAGGCACCCGGTGCCCGCCCGGTGCCGCTGACCGCGTCCCAGAGCACACCTTCCGCCACACCGATCGACCAGCCTGGCAGTGGTCGCCGATCGACAGGCTATGGGCGTGTGCCCAGCGGATGATGCGGGTGCGCGGGGCCAGGGAGAGCTGCGTGCCGCTGAGCAGTGCGCGGTAGGTGCGGCCGGCCGAGGTCCGCAGGGCGCCGCGGGCGGACATTTCGGCCAGACAGTGCAGCCGCTCGGGCAGCACGCAGTCGCCCTCGGTGTGCCAGATGCGCCGGGTGCGGCCGGTGCGCACCTCCTGCGCATTCAGTGGCCAGGGCGCGTGGACCGCGCTGGCCGGCAGATGCACCAGCGGCACCCCGCCCAGCGCGATCAGCCCATGCTCCAGCGCCGGCGCGAGCAGGCCCGAGAAGCGCCGCGCCAGGTACTCCGGCTCCAGGGCATCGGTCTCGTCGATGGGCAACGGGGTCACGTCGGTCGGTTTCCACCACTCGCGGAACGCTGGCAACAGCGGCAGCAGCACGACGAGCAGCGTCAGCACCAGCAGCAGCAGGGCGACCTTCATGCCGGCGCTCCGGGCTTGGCGGGTGCGGTGCGGTAGCGGATGGTCTTGTCCCAGTGGAATTTGGGTGTGCCGATGCGGTCGAGCACCATCTGCTCCAGCGTGCCGCGGGCAATCGCCACCGCGCTGACGATGAAGCCCAGCCAGTTGAACGCCAGCAGCCGGATGCGGTGGTGCGAGCGGTCCATGTGGGTGGCCGCGGCGATCTCGAAGAAGGCGGCGAAGTTGCCTAAAGCGCCGTGTGTCATGAACGCCATCAGCATCAACGCCGGGGCGATCCACTGCACCGACACCGTGAAGTACAGCAGCAGGCTCACCACCCAGCCGATGATCAGCACCGGCGCCATGATGTAGACGCCCAGCAGCAGCACGCCGTCGATCCGCTCGCGCCAGCTCAGGTCCGACTGCCGCAGCAGCGCCACCGTGTGGCGCCACATCGCTTGGTTGTGCCCCTTCGCCCACCGCTTGATCTGCCGCGTGCGCACGGACCAGTTCTGCGGCACCTCCTCGTAGCACTCGGCGCGGTTCTGGTAGATCGTCTTCCAGCTCCCGAGCAGCAGCCGGTAGGTGAGGTCGGTGTCCTCGGCGAGCACGTCGTCGTGCCAGCCGCCCACCGCGTGCAGTGCCGACAACCGGATCCCGCCCACCGTGCCGCCGTACTGCGGCACGAGTCCCAGGTTCATGCGCGCTTGCTGGTCCACCTGGTAGCCGCCCGAGCGTTCCAGGTCGAGCAGCCGTGTCAGCAGGTTCGCCCCGCAGTTCTGCGGCACGACCCGGCCCATGACCGCACCCACCTCCGGGTCGAAGAACGGCGCCATCAGCCGCCGGATCAGCCCGCGCGATGGCAGGTAATCCGCGTCGAAGACGATGATGAAATCGGTGTCCACCGTCTCGGTGGCGTCCTTCAATGCGGCGGCCTTGCCGGGCTTGCCGTCGGTGCGGTGGAAGGGGCGGATGCGGCCAGGGAAACGCTCGACCACCGCGTCGATGATCTCGCGGGTGCGGTCCTTGGAGCGGTCGTTGACCGGCACGACCAGCATGCGGTCGGCCGGATAGTCCACGCCCATCAGGTTGATCAGGCAATCCTCGATCACCGCCTCCTCGTTGTGTGCGGCCACGAAAATGGTCACACGCGGCCAGTCGGCGCTGACGATGCTGGCGTAGGGGTGGCGCTGATCGCCGAACAGCCGGTTCAGGGAGAACCAGTAATGCCGGAAGGTGTAGGCCGCCAGCAGCACGACGATGAGCATCATCACCACCAGCAGCGTCCAGGCCCAGACTGGGCCGAGCGGGCTTTCCAGTGACACGCGCAACCACGGTGCCGCATCCCCTGCGTAGGTACTGGGCGCTGTCGCCATCAGCAGCAATCCCGTGCCGTTCGGGCCACATCGGAGCGGGGGGGTCAAGAGGCGAGAATGGGTGAGTGGCATGTGCAGTTCGGGGAATTCGGTGGAACGACAAACCGTGGGTTTTTGTTGTTCTAGCGGTGTCTATTTGTAAGAATAACCTGAATTGTGTGACTTTTTGTGTGATCAAGACGCACGCTTAAGCTGCGGACAGCGTGCTTTGTGACCAATCAAGCCAAAACGCATGGGGCAGTTTTTGCACAACAGAACCACCAAACAGGAGCGGTATGGCCTGCCCGGCGATGCCCGCATGGGCCGCTGGCTCGGGCATGGGCTGCTCGCACTGGGGTGTTTGGTGACGTTGATCGCCTGGAGTTCGGTTGCTGGGCGACTGGCCGAGGACGCGCAAGCCCGCTTCAATGCGTTTGGGGAAACGCGGGAGTTGCTGTTCGACCGCCATGTGAAGCGCCTGCTCGATGTGGCGCGCGGTTTTCAGGGACTGTTCCTGGCCAGCGATCACGTCTCTCGGGCGGAGTTCCGGACGCTCTACGACATCCTGCAGGTGCGGAACAACTTGCCGGAAGTGGTGTCGGTGCGTTTGGATGTGTGGAGTGCCACGGACCGGCAACTCTCGACGCGCTACCGGGAGCCTGTTGATGCCGGTCCGCGCAGCGATCCGACTGTCGATGCTGCCCGTGCGGAATGGATCGAGGTTGCGCGGGACAGCAACCTTTGCGTCCTGACGCCGCCGTACCACCTGCCTGAAGGGTTTGTCGGTGTGGACATTGGTGTGCCGATCTACCATCAGATCGGTGGGCAAGGCGATCCCGGCACGGTCGAGCGCCGACGGCAAGCTTTCCTGGGGCAAGTGAACGTGTCCATCGACCTGCGCCGGGTCATGGCCACCGTGGTGCCGGAAGGCGTCAACTTGCCGTACCGGGTGCGGGTGAGCGACATCGGCACGGTCGAGGGCATCGGGCAGCCGGAGATCACCGTCTACGACAGTGGGCCTCCGGTGGGGCAGGACATGGCGCCGTGGGATGGACTGCTGGCGGCGACGGCACCGAACCGGCGCTACGTGATCGAGGTCGGGCAGCGCCTGTGGATGCTCTCGATCCAGCCGCAGTCTGTCGTGTACCTGCTGCGCACCGAGGCGCTGCTGGTGCTGCTGTCCGGCGCGCTGGGCACACTGTTGCTGGCGATGGCACTGCGGCACCAGCAGCGCCGGGTTGACCGGTCGGCCGAAGCGGTCCGCGTGATGGACCAGCAGGCCGAGTTCGACGATGCCCGCCTGCGCGGCGTGATCGACCAGAGTACCGAGGGCATCATCACCTTCGATGTGGATGGTGTGCTGCTGGCCGCCAATCCGGCCGCACTGGCCATGTTCCGCCGGGTCGCTCTGGCGGGGCAACCGCTGTCCCATCTGATCGAAGCGGCCGACCAGCCTCTGCTGCGTGGCTATCTGCGCCGGCTGGTCGATGGCGGGCCGGATGTCTCCAGTGCCCGCCTCGAGGTGCGCGGGTTGCGGCCGGATGGCACCGCGTTTCCGCTGTCACTGGTCTGCCGGCCTTTGGTGACGGCGGCACCCCGTGGGGAATGTCTGGGCATGTTGCGCGATCTGAGCGCCGGCTTGCGCGCTGCGGCGGCCATGCGCAAGCTGGCACAGCACGATGCGCTGACCGGCCTGATCAACCGTGAAGCCTTCCAGAAGCGCCTGGCGCAGGCGCTGGACGACCGGCGCGCCAGTGCGGCAGCGGGTGTGCCGCTCCCGCTGGCGATGATGATCATCGATCTGGACCGCTTCAAGAAGATCAACGAGACGCTGGGCCATCTGGTCGGCGACCGGGTACTGCTTGAAATCGCGGCACGCCTGCGTGGTGCGCTGGACGAAGACGCGACCCTCGCGCGGCTGGGCGGCGATGAATTTGCCGTGCTGCTGATGGAGGCCGATGCGCTGGCGCACATCGAAGCGACTGCACGCCAGATCCTCAAGCTGCTGTCGGAGCCTCTGGAAGTGGACGGGCACCGGCTGCGGGTCAGCGGCAGCATCGGCATTGCTGGGCTGGAAGCTGGCGAGGGCGTGGATGGCGTTGACGGCGTCGATGGCGCTGGCGGTGTGGCCCTGATGAGCCAGGCAGATGCAGCCATGTATGTCGCCAAGAACGCCGGGCGCAGCCAGTTGCACGTTCACCACCGCGAAGACCGCTTGCACTCGCCGGCACAGCTCCAGCTGGAAGTCGATCTGCACCGGGCGCTGGAGCGCAATGAGCTGGAGCTGTACTTCCAGCCCCAGTTCGACTGCCGCACCCGTACCCTGGTCGGCGCCGAGGCGCTGCTGCGCTGGCACCACCGCAGCCAGGGCATGGTTCCGCCGGCCGATTTCATCCCCATTGCAGAAGAATCCGGCTTGATTGTGCCCATCGGTCGCTGGGTGCTGGACGAAGCTTGTCGCCATGCCCACGCCTGGTGCAAGGCGACGGGACGGCCGCTGTCGGTGGCGGTGAACCTGTCGAGCCGGCAGATGGTGGACGATGACATCGTGGGTGCCGTACGCGAATCGCTGGCGCGCCATGCAGTGGTCCCGCAGTCGCTGGAGCTGGAGATCACCGAGAGTGCGGCTGTCACCGACACCGAGCAGGCCCGTGGGCTGCTGAACCGGCTGGCGGCGCTGGGGGTCAGCGTCTCGATCGACGATTTCGGGGTGGGATATTCCAGCCTCTCCTATCTGCGCGACCTCCCGGTGCAGCGCTTCAAGATTGACCGCTCATTCCTGGTCAACGTACCGCACGACGCAGGCAGCACACGCTTGGTGAGCGCCATGATCTCCATGGCCCGGAGTCTGGAAGTCGGACTGGTTGCCGAAGGGGTGGAGACCGACGATCAGCTCGATTTCCTGGCCGAGCAGCACTGTGATGTGGCCCAGGGCTACCTGCTCGGGAAACCACTCCCTGCGCCGGAATTCATGCGCTGTTTGCGCGAAGAGTGGCTGATCTCGTGAGCCATCGGGCATCGCCACGCACCAAGGCGGCGTCGAGCTGAAATGAAAAATAACACTGTGAAACAACGATGAAACCCCGCGAAACAGGGGGTTACGACTGTGCATTCTTCAGTATTCGTGGTGCCGAAAACGCGCTGCGCCCCCGTGTTCGGGGGGTGTATCTGGTGGCGACAAACCGCGTGTTCCCGTTACGGTTCAGTCCAGTGGCAATCCTGTATTTTCAAGCACAAATAGCTCAGGTGCTGAGCCACGCAGCCTTGGGCAAACACGGGAATTGGTATGAACAGGAAAATGATCGCGGGAATAATCGCTGCTTCGGTCTCGGTGCTCGCGCAGGCACAGACGGTCCGGCACGCTGCCACTGTGACGCTGGACGGTGACTGGAATTTGCAGGCTGGAGCGGTGCTCAACCAGTCGGATGCCGGCATTCTGGTCACGGACATGACGTATTCGATGGGGGCGCAGCAAGACGGCGCTGGCGTATGGGAGGACTACCTGTCCGACGGGCAGCGCGAGGACCGCCTGCCCGGCAGCAGCACGCACTACTCTTCGCAGCACTGGTCCGGGCTGCAACTGGCGGGCCAGGGCGTGTGGACCTTCGGGGGGCTGGATCTGGACCGCATCCTCAGCGCCGCCACCGGCGATGTGGACAGCCAGAACCTGGATTTCAGCGGTGCCTCGCTGCGCAATGCCTATGTCGAGGTGCGCTTCAGTGACGGCTTCCGCGGCCATGCGCATCTGGCCGAACGGGGCTGGGATGTGACCCAGGTGCTCTGCATCGGGGATGGGATGGTGGCGGTGGTGCCCGAACCAGCGTCTGCCCTGATGCTGGCGACCGGGCTGGGCCTTGTGTGGCGCAGCCGGCGGTGGGCGGGCCGCGCCGCCTGAGCGGACACAGGCCGGCCCGTGCGTTCAGCCGGCGTTGGCGGGCTCGCCCGCGTTGGCCTGCGGCGGCAGGCCACCGTCAGCGGGTGCAGACGGATCCGAGGACGGTGTGCCGTCGTCGCGGCCCGGGTTGGTCTTGCGGTTGCGCTTTTCTTCCGTCTTGCGCTTCTTGGCGAGTTCGCGCTGACGTTTTTCGTAGGAATAGTTGGGTGTTGCCATGGCGTGCTCCTGAGCGTGGCGTGGACGGGGCATCCCTGCGGGTCGGCCGGCGCTGCTTCGGCGCCGCGATCCGCGCTAGATGCCGAAAAGTGGCTCGCAGCATAAGGCATCGCTGGCCTGCATCGGTGCCAGAGCGCACAGGCCGCCGAGCGCCGGACCCGCTATCCGGCGGATTGCAAGGAGAATTCGCTGCCGCACTGGCGGTCCGGCGTCCGAGCGCCGACAATCGAAGGTTGTCTTTTCCCAGCATCGAGAGTCCCGCCTTGGCCGCCACCCTGACCGCCCCCGCCATGCCCCGCGCCCCCAAAGCCCTGAACGGCTACCGTCCGTACTGGGCCAAGCGGTTTGGTGTGGCCAAGTTCCTGCCGATGAGCCGCGCCGAGATGGAGCAGCTCGGCTGGGATTCCTGCGACATCGTGCTGGTCACGGGCGACGCCTACGTCGATCACCCGAGCTTCGGCATGGCGGTGATCGGGCGGATGCTGGAGGCGCAGGGCTTTCGCGTCGGCATCATCGCCCAGCCCGACTGGCAGAGCGCCGATCCGTTCAAGGCGCTCGGCAAGCCGAACCTGTTTTTCGGCGTCACCGCTGGCAACATGGATTCGATGATCAATCGGTACACCGCGGACCGCAAGATCCGCAGCGACGACGCCTACACCCCCGGCGGACTCGGCGGCAAGCGGCCGGACCGCAGTTCGCTGGTCTACGCCCAACGCTGCAAGGAAGCGTGGAACGACGTGCCGATCGTGCTCGGCGGCATCGAAGCCTCGCTGCGCCGCATCGCGCACTACGACTACTGGCAGGACAAGGTGCGCCGCTCGATCCTGGTCGATGCCAAGGTCGATCTGCTGCTGTACGGCAACGCCGAGCGCGCCATCGTCGAGATCGCCCACCGCCTGGCCGCGCGCGAGCCGGTCGAGCAGATCACCGACGTGCGCGGCACCGCCTTCATGCGCCGCACCAACGACCCGAGCGCCGAGGGCTGGTTCGAACTGGATTCGAGCGATGTCGATCTGCCCGGGCGCATTGACTCGCACATCAACCCGTACCAGACCACCTCCGAGCAGGCTGCAGAGCAAGGCACGACCTGCGCCAAGGAGGAGGGTGGCGACACCGGCGCCGCACAAGGCGGGGTGCAGCCGATCCGCTTCATCCCGACCGCGCGTGCCACCGGCCGCCTGCAGATGCCGCCGCGCGAGCGCACCGTGATCCGCCTGCCCGCCTACGAGCAGGTCAAGAGCGACCAGATGCTCTACGCCCACGCCAACCGCGTGCTGCACCTGGAGACCAACCCCGGCAACGCCCGCGCGCTGGTGCAGCGCCACGGCGAGCGCGACGCCTGGATCAACCCGCCGCCGATTCCGCTCACCACCGAAGAGATGGACCTGGTGTTCGACCTGCCCTATGCCCGCAGTCCGCACCCCAGCTACGCCGACGAGCAGGGCAGCCACGACGGCGCGACCAAGATCCCCGCGTGGGAGATGATCCGCTTCAGTGTCAACATCATGCGCGGCTGCTTCGGCGGTTGCACCTTCTGCTCGATCACCGAGCACGAGGGCCGCATCATCCAGAGCCGCTCCGAGGACTCGGTGATCCGCGAGATCGAGGACATCCGCGACCGCGTCAAGGGCTTCACCGGCGTCATCTCCGACCTCGGCGGCCCGACGGCCAACATGTACCGCATCGGCTGCAAGTCGCCCGAGATCGAGGCGGCGTGCCGCAAGCCGAGCTGCGTCTACCCCGGCATCTGCTCGAACCTGAACACCGACCACGACCCGCTGATCCACATGTACCGCCGGGCGCGGGCGCTGCGCGGCGTGAAGAAGATCCTGATCGGCTCGGGCCTGCGCTATGACCTGGCGATCCGCTCGCCCGAGTACATCAAGGAGCTGGTCACACACCACGTCGGCGGCTACCTGAAGATCGCCCCGGAACACACCGAGGGCGGCCCGCTGTCCAAGATGATGAAGCCCGGCATCGGCACCTACGACCGCTTCAAGCAGCTCTTCGAGAAGTTCAGCGAGGAAGCCGGCAAGAAGCAGTTCCTGATCCCGTACTTCATCGCCGCCCACCCCGGCACCAGCGACGAGGACATGATGAACCTCGCCGTCTGGCTGAAGAAGAACGGCTTCCGTGCCGACCAGGTGCAGACCTTCTATCCCTCGCCGATGGCCACCGCGACAGCGATGTACCACTCGGGACTCAACCCGCTCAAGGGCCTGAGCCGCGAGGCGGGCCGCGCCGAGAAGGTGGACATCGTGCGTGGTGACCGCCGCCGCCGGCTGCACAAGGCCTTCCTGCGCTACCACGATGCGAACAACTGGCCGCTGCTGCGCGACGCGCTCAGCGAGATGGGCCGCGCCGACCTGATCGGCAACGGCAAGCACCACCTGATCCCGACCTACCAGCCCACGACCGACGGCAGCTACCAGAGCGCGCGGCGCAAGAACTCGACGCCGGTCGGCATCAAGACCTCGGTGGCCAAGCCGGCGGGCAAGGCGAAGATCGTGGTACCGGGGGCTGGCCGCATCCTGACGCAACACACCGGTCTGCCGCCGCGGGTCACAGGCAGCGCCAAGGTCGGCCCGAAGAAAGGACGCTGACCCTTGAACGCCTTGCTGCGCGCCTTCGAACGTCTGGTCGATCCTTTCCCCTCGACCGAAATGGCGCCGCCACCGCGCGGCTTTTTCGCCTTCATGTGGCGCTGCACCGAGGGGGTGCGGCCTGGCATCCTGGCGATGGCGCTGCTGACGGCGGGCATCGGGGCATTCGAGGCGTATCTGTTTGGTGTGCTGGGCGATCTGGTGGACTGGCTCGGCCACACGCCGCCCGCCCAACTGTGGGCCGAGCAGCGCGGCCGGCTGTTCGGGCTGGCGGCACTGGTGATGGGCAGCACGGCGCTGGTGGCACTGCAAACCCTGTTCAAGCACCAGACGCTGGCCGGCAACTTCCCCATGCGGCTGCGCTGGAATTTCCACCGGCTGATGCTGGGCCAGAGCATGTCCTTCTACCAGGACGAGTTCGCCGGGCGGGTTGCGGCCAAAGTGATGCAGTCGGCGCTGGCGGTGCGCGACACGGCGATGATCACCTGCGACATCCTCGTGTTCGTGGTCATTTACTTCGTGACCATGACGGCGCTGGCCGGGCGGCTGGACGCCTGGTTGCTGTGGCCATTCATGCTGTGGCTGGCGCTGTACGCGCTGTCGGTGCGCTTCTTTGTGCCGCGCCTGTCGCGTATCGGGCAGAAGCAGGCCGATGCACGCTCGCTGATGACCGGACGGATCTCGGACGCCTACACCAACATCGCCACCGTCAAGCTGTTTTCGCACGGCCGCCGCGAGGCCGGTTATGCCCGCAGTGCGATGGGCGAGTTCCTCGGCACGGTCCACGGGCAGATGCGGCTGGTCAGCGGCTTCGAGGTGGTGAACCACATCCTGAGCATGGGCCTGATCGTCTCGACCGCGGGTGTGGCGCTTTGGCTGTGGATGCGTGGAGAGGTCGGCGTGGGTGCGCTCGCGGCGTCCACCGCGATGGCGCTGCGCCTGAACGGCATGTCGCATTGGGTGATGTGGGAGATGACCTCGCTGTTCGAGCACATCGGCACGGTGCAGGACGGCATGGGCACGCTGTCGCGCCCGCGCGCGGTCGTTGACCGACCCGACGCACCGCCGCTGGACGTGCCGCGTGGTGAAGTCGTGTTCGACGATGTCACCTTCTCGTATGGCGCTGTGGCCGATCGCCCGCCGGTGATCCAGGGCCTGTCCCTGCGCATCCGCCCCGGCGAGAAGATCGGCGTGGTCGGGCGCTCTGGCGCAGGCAAATCCACCATCGTCAATCTGCTCCTGCGCTTCTACGACGTGCAGTCGGGGCGCATCGTGATCGACGGGCAGGACATCGCCCACGTCGCCCAGGACAGTCTGCGCGAGCACATCGGCATGGTGACGCAGGACACCTCGCTGCTGCACCGCTCGGTACGCGACAACATCCTCTATGGCCGCCCCGATGCGGGGGAGGCGGCGATGGTCGATGCCGCCGGGCGTGCCGAGGCCACCGACTTCATCCGCACGCTGAGCGATCCTGCCGGCCGCCAGGGCTACGACGCGCATGTGGGCGAGCGCGGCGTGAAACTGTCCGGCGGCCAGCGCCAGCGCATCGCCATCGCCCGGGTGATGCTCAAGGACGCACCGATCCTGCTGCTCGACGAAGCCACCAGCGCGCTCGACTCCGAGGTCGAAGCCGCCATCCAGGCCAGCCTCTACGCCCTGATGGAGGGCAAGACAGTGGTGGCCATTGCCCACCGGCTGTCCACCATCGCTGCCATGGATCGGCTCATCGTGCTGGACCAGGGCCGCATTGTCGAAGAAGGCGACCACCGCAGTCTGCTGGCGCAGGGGGGTCTCTACGCCCGGCTCTGGGCGCGGCAGAGCGGGGGGTTTCTTGGCGCTGATGAAACTGAATGTATCGGTGAAAATTCACCTGTTTGACCATTCAATCATTCAATCCCTCTACAGTTCTCATTACCGTGGCGCCGTGCTTCTTGGCGGTGTCATCCAGTGGGTACACTTGTCGAATTACCTGATGTCGATTGCTGTCACATGGCCCTAGCGTCTCCGGGAAACTCACCCGCCGTGTTTGATCTGAAAAGTGCAACGCTCACGCTGGTCGCCCTGGTGGTGAAGTCTCCCCATCTGTCGGAATTGGCAGAACAACTGAAGGTCCGTTTGGGGACATCGACTGAATTTTTCAACCAGGATCCGGTGCTGATTGACTTGGCACACATTCAGGACGCCCCCGAGACGATCGATTTTTGCGGGCTGATCGAACTCATGCGCAGCTACAGCATGGTGCCCGTGGCTGCGCGTGGTGGGTCACCGGCGCAAATGGCTGCGGCCCAGGCGGCCGGTCTGTGTGAGGTGCCCCCGCAGGAAAGCCCGCCGCCGGCGCGCGTGGCTGCTGCTGCGCCGGTTCAGATGCGCGCCGCCTCGGTGATGGTGATCGACCGGCCGCTGCGCTCCGGCCAGCAGGTCTATGCCAAGGGGTCCGATCTGGTCATCCTGGCGCTGGTCAACCACGGCGCCGAAGTGATCGCCGATGGCAGCATCCATGTCTATGCTCCGCTGCGTGGCAAGGCGATTGCTGGTGCCACCGGTGACGTGAATGCCCGGATATTCACGACCTGCATGGAGCCTGAATTGATCTCCATTGCCGGGATATACCAGACGACCGATCCGCCATTGCCGCTGGAAGTGCGTGGAAAATCCGCGCAGGTTCGACTGGATGGCGAAACCTTGATCATTGAACCCATCAAGGTTTGATGTTCGCTTCCCTCAAATCGGCAAATAACAAACAAGTCAACAGAAAGGACCTCGACGGATGGCCAAGATCATTGTGGTGACCTCCGGGAAGGGCGGCGTCGGAAAAACCACCACCAGCGCCAGCTTTGCTTCAGGACTGGCGATCAGGGGGCACAAGACGGTTGTCATCGATTTTGACGTCGGCCTGCGCAATCTCGACCTCATCATGGGCTGCGAGCGCCGCGTGGTGTATGACCTCATCAATGTCATCAACAGCGAAGTGCATCTGCAGCAGGCCCTGATCAAGGACAAGCACTGCGAGAACCTCTTCGTGCTGGCAGCCTCCCAGACCCGGGACAAGGAAGCACTGAACAAGGACGGTGTCGGTCGGGTATTCCAGGAACTGGGGGAGATGGGCTTCGAGTACATCGTCTGCGATTCACCGGCCGGCATCGAAACGGGGGCGATGATGGCGATGCATTTCGCCGACGAGGCGCTGGTGGTGACGAATCCCGAGGTGTCCTCCGTGCGTGACTCGGACCGCATTCTCGGCATGCTGGCCTCCAAGACATTGCGCGCCATCGAAGGCCGCGAGCCAGTCAAGGAGCACCTGCTCATCACCCGCTACAACCCGACCCGCGTGCAGGGTGGCGAGATGCTGTCGATCGAGGACATCCACGAGATCCTGCGCATCAAGCTGATCGGCGTGGTGCCGGAGTCGGAGGTGGTGCTGCAGGCGTCGAACCAGGGCGTGCCCGTGATTCACATGGCGGATTCGGACGCCGCAGAAGCCTACAAGGACGTGGTTTCGCGGTTTCTCGGCGAGGAAAAACCGATGCGCTTCATCGATCTGGTGAAGCCGGGTTTCTTCAAGCGGTTGTTTGGCGCGAGGTGACCCCATGGGGTTTCTATCATTCATGCTCGGTGAAAAGCAGAAATCCGCGACGGTGGCCAAGGAACGCCTGCAGATCATCCTGGCCCACGAGCGCACTTCGCGCAGTGCCAGCCCGGATTACCTGCCGGCGCTGCAGCGCGAGTTGCTGGCCGTGGTGACCAAGTACGTGTCAATCAACCCGAACGACATCAAGGTCCATCTGGAGCGGCACGACAACCTGGAAGTGCTCGAAGTCAAGATCGAGTTGCCGGAAGGGCCCCGTGTCAGCTTCGACAGTCACCGCCCCGGTGCGGGTGTCTGACAGCGCAGCACCGCCGTGCGGCGGGTGCGCTCAGGACTGCGCATCGAACTGGTCTGCATGGCATCCTCGGATGCCGGCATAGAACTGCTTGATGGTGACCATGTCGCGCTCGATGTCACCGGTCGGGTAGAAAACCGGCCCAAGTCCACCAACCTTGCGGTGGTAGTCGAGGTAGGCCAGCACGATCGGCACCTTGGCGTTCAGGGCGATGTAGTAGAAACCGGTCTTCCAGTAACGCACCTTGCTGCGCGTACCCTCTGGTGGAACGATCAGCTGCACTGGACCAACGGCCTCGACCAGCGCCTGCGCTGACGCGGCCACGAGGTTGCTGGAGGTTTCCCGGCGCACCGCGATACCGCCCAGCCAGCGCATCAGACCGCCGAAGGGCGCGCGGAAGATCTGCCACTTGCCCATCCAGTAGATGTGCAGGTTCAGCACGAACGCCACCATCAGCGTGTACGGCAGATCCCAGTTGCTGGTGTGTGGCGCGGCGATGATCACGCACTTGGTGGCTTCCGGTGGCAGGTGGCCTGCCACCGTCCAGCCAGACAGACGCAACACGGTTGCGGACAGGCTTCGGAAGGCGCTGTTGATGCCAGGAGTGTCAAAGATGGTGCGGTGCATGGAGGCGCATTCTCGCCTGCCCGGATAATCCGTCCCATGCAAGAACCCACGAACGCTCTCGACTCCTTCTCCCGCCTGCCGCTGTCGCCGGCCATGCTCGCCAACCTGGAGCAGCTCGGCTACACCCGCATGACCCCGATCCAGGCCGCCAGCCTGCCGCTTGCGCTCGCCGGCCACGACCTGATCGCGCAGGCCAAGACCGGCAGCGGCAAGACGGCGGCGTTCGCGCTGGCGCTGCTGGCCCGGCTGGACGTGGCGCGCCAGGACGTGCAGGCGATGGTCCTGTGCCCGACCCGCGAACTCGCCGATCAGGTCACGCAGGAGATCCGCCGTCTCGCCCGCGCACAGGACAACATCAAGATCCTGACCCTGTGCGGCGGCTCGACCATGCGCCCGCAGATCGACAGCCTGGCCCACGGTGCGCACATCGTCGTCGGCACGCCCGGCCGGATTGGTGACCACCTGGAGCGGGGCAGCCTGGTGCTGGGCGTGCTCAACACGCTGGTGCTCGACGAAGCTGATCGCATGCTCGACATGGGCTTCCACGACGACATTGCCTCCATCGCCCGCCAGTGCCCGCGCCAGCGCCAGACGCTGCTGTTCTCGGCCACCTACCCCGAGGGCATCGCCAACCTGAGCCGACAGTTCCTGCGCGACCCGCGCGAGGTCAAGCTGCAGGAGGTGCATGCGCCCAGCAAGATCCGCCAGCACTGGTACGAGATCGCCGAGGACCAGCGCCTGCACGCGGTGACGCTGCTGCTGAAGAAGTACCGCCCCGAGAGCGCGATCGCCTTCTGCAACACCAAGCAGCGGTGCCGCGATCTGGTGGACGTGCTGGTGGCGTCGGGCTTCGAGGCGCTGGCGCTGCACGGTGACCTGGAGCAGCGCGACCGCGACCAGGTGCTGATCCAGTTCGCCAACCGCAGCGCCTCGGTGCTGGTGGCCACCGATGTGGCTGCGCGCGGCCTGGACATTGCGCAGCTCGAAGCGGTGATCAACGTGGACATCACACCCGACACCGAAATCCACATCCACCGCGTGGGCCGCACCGGCCGCGCGGACGAGGAAGGTCTGGCGTTCAGTCTGGCGAGCCTCGACGAGATGGGGCGGGTCGGCCGCATCGAGGTGCTGCAAGGCCGCGAGACGGTGTGGTCACCGCTGGCGGAGCTGTTCAACGCCGAGATCGAGGACGCGCCACCGCTGGTGCCGCCGATGCAGACCATCCAGATCCTGGGCGGTCGCAAGGACAAGATCCGTCCCGGTGACGTGCTGGGCGCGCTCACCGGTGAGGCCGGGTACAAGACCGAGCAGATCGGCAAGATCAACGTCACCGAGTTCCACACCTACGTGGCCGTGGACACGCGGGTGGCACGGCAAGCCGCCGACCGGCTGAGCAAGGGCAACCTCAAGGGCCGCAAGGCCAAGGCCCGCTTACTCAAGGAGATCACGACATGAAGCTTTTCCCGAACCCCCGCGGTCTGCGGGGGCTGGTGCCGCTGCTGCTGACGGCCTGGCTGGCGCTGGCCGGTTGCGACCAGCAGAAGATCGCCAAGCTCGAAGAGGGCGTGGCGACCGAGATGGACGTGATGCGCGAGTTCGGCACGCCGCTCGACATCCAGCGTGCGGACGACGGCATCCGCATCTTCGAATACACCCGCCAGCCCGAGGGCAGCACGAACTACTACATCACCCTCGGCCCGGACGGCAAGATGACCGGGCTGCGCCAAGTGCTGCACCCAAGTTACTTCGCCAGGGTCCAGCCTGGCATGACCGTGGCCGAGGTGCGCAAGCTGCTGGGCCAACCGGCCGAAAAACAGGCGTTCCAGCTCAAGAAAGAAGAGGTCTGGGACTGGCGCTGGCTCGACGGCCAGACGCGCAAGGTCTTCCGTGTCACCTACGACTTCAGCGGCAAGGTGCTGAACGCAGCGTCGCTGGACGATCCGCGGGACGTGTACCAGGGCGGCGGCAAGTGAGTGGCGGGCCAGCCGGCGCCGCGAGCACGCTGAAATACCTGCGCGGCTACCCGGTCGATCTGCAGGCGCAGGTGCTTGCACTCGTTGAGCAGGACCAGCTCGGGGCGGTGCTCGCCCAACGCCATCCCGAGCCGCACGAGGTCCGAACCGACCGCGCGCTCTACGACTACACGCAGGCGCTCAAGAGCCGCTACCTGCGCAGCGCAGAGCCGCTGGCCAAGGTGGTGTATGACCCCAAGCTCAAGGTCATCCAGCACGCGCTCGGGACGCACACCACCATCTCCCGCGTGCAGGGCGGCAAGCTCAAGGCCAAGCGCGAGATCCGTGTTGCCAGCCTGTTCCGCGATGCACCGGCGGCCTTCCTGAAGATGATCGTGGTGCATGAACTGGCGCATCTGAAGGAGCGCGAACACGACAAGGCGTTTTACGCGCTGTGCTGCCACATGGCGGCCGACTACCACCAACTGGAGTTGGACCTGCGGCTGTACCTGACGCACCTGGACCAGCGCACCGCCGTCGGCGCACCCTCAAACGCCTGACACCGGCGGCCCGACGAACTCGGCGGGTGCTTCGGTGGGCCGTGCGTCGAATCCGATCCGATCGACGGCGCCCCCCAGTGCCCATTCGGTGTAGCGCCACTCGCCGTCGATGCGCAGTACGTCGGGTGGCACCACCGGCGTCACCTCGGGTACACCGGCCAGCGCCTTCTGCATGAACCCGATCCAGATCGGCAGGGCCAATGCGCCGCCCGAAGCTTGGTCACCCAGGCTGCGTGGCGCGTCGTGTCCGACCCAGGCCACCGCCACGAGGCTGGGCTGGAAGCCGGCGAACCACGCATCCACCGCGTCGTTGGTGGTGCCCGTCTTGCCGTAGAGGTCACTGCGCTGCAGGGTGCGCTGGGCGAGTGCGGCGGTTCCACCAGCGCGGGTGATGTCTTGCAGCATCGAGTTGACGAGGAAAACATTGCGTGCCGGGATGGTCGAGCTGCCCGCGTCGTGGGGTGGCAGGCGCGGGGGCTGGAAGACCACCATGCCCTGCGCGTCGGTGATGCGTTCAATGAACACGGGTGTGGTTTCCTGGCCGCTGTTGGCCAGCAGTGCATAGGCGTGGGCCAGCTGCATGGGTGTGGTGCCGCCTGAGCCGAGTGCCAGCGTCAGGTTGTCGGGCAGGTGCTCGGCGTCGAAGCCGAAGCGGTGCATCCAGTTGCGGGCGTTGTCCAGACCGATTTGCTGCAGCAGGCGCAGGCTGACCAGGTTCTTGGATCGCACCAACCCCTGCCGCACGGTGACCGGTCCGTCGAAGCGCCCGTCGGCGTTGCGCGGCTGCCAGCCGGTTCCGGTGGTGTCTTCGGTCGGCAAGAGCGGCGCATCGTTGACGAGGGTGCCCGGCATCACGCCCTGTTCCAGTGCAGCCGAGTAGAGGAAGGGCTTGATGCTGGAGCCGGCTTGCCGCCACGCCTGCGTCACGCGGTTGAAGGGGCTGCGCGTGAAATCGAAGCCACCCACCAGCGCCCGTACCCGGCCGCTGCCTGGCTCCAGCGCGACGAAGGCCGCTTGCACCTGCGGCCACTGGGCGATGGTCCAGCCGGTGGCACGCTGCTCCAGCCGGAGGACCGCACCGCGGGTGATCGCCAGTGGGTCCAGCGCCTCCGGGCGCAGTGCCGCCTGCACGCGGGCGAGTCCCGCGCCTGTGATCTGCACCGTTTCACCCGTGGCGAGCTGGGCCGACACGCCGCGCTGGCCCGTTTCGGTGACGATGGCCAGCCGCAGATCGCTGTCGTCCTGGTGCTCGCGCAGGGCCTGGGCGGCGGCGCGCTCCAGCTCGGCGCCGCGCAGGAAGGGCAGGGGCTCGCGTGCTTCCGGGCCGCGCCAGGGCTGGTGGCGTTCGTGGTCCAGCACCGTGGCGCGCAGCGCGGCATAGGCGGCCTGCTGGTCGCTGGCGCGCACGCTGGTGTACACCTTGTAGCCCTGCGTGTTGGCCGCTTCGCCGTAGCGGGCGATGACGGCCTGCCTCGCCATCTCGGCGAGGTACTCGGCATGGACTTCGGTGTGGGTCGGCAGGCGGATCGCCAGGTTTTCCGCGGCTGCGGCGGTGTGTTCCTCGGCCGTGATCAGACCGACCTTTTCCATGCGACCCAGCACCAGAGCTTGCCGGGCGCGGGCGCGGGCGAAGTTGGTGACCGGGTTGGCGTAGCTCGGGTTCTGCGGCAGTCCGGCCAGCAGGGCCGACTCGGCGATCGACAGCGCCGACAGCGGTTTGCCGAAGTAGGTCTGCGCGGCGGCGGCAAAACCGTAGGCGCGCTGTCCCAGGTAGATCTGGTTCATGTACAGCTCCAGGATCTGGGCCTTGCTGAGCTGCTCTTCGATCTGCAGCGCCAGCAGGGCTTCCTTGAGCTTGCGCTCCAGCGTCTTGCTGGGCGAGAGGAAGAAGTTGCGCGCCACCTGTTGCGTGATGGTCGATGCCCCTTGGCGCATGCCGCCGCCCAGGTTGGCCAGCAGCGCCCGCACGATGCCGCGCGGGTCGATGCCGATGTGCTGCTCGAAGCGCGTGTCCTCGATGGCGAGCACCGCGCCCTGCAGCATGGCCGGGATGTCGGCGATCGGCACGAACTGGCGCCGCTCGGCACCGAACTGGCCGATCGGCACGCCGTCCGCGGTGTAGACGATCAGGGGCTGCTGCGGCGCGTAGTGGGTGACCTTGTCGAGCGGCGGCAAGTCCGACCACAGCCGCGCCACGGTGAACCCCAGTCCCAGCAGTGCCACCAGCGCGACCGCCAGCACCAGGCCAAGCAGGGCCTTGCCTGCGTTGCGCGCAGCCTGCCACCGGTGCCGGGGCGTGGAAGAAATCGGCTTCACGGCAGGGCGCAGAGGGCTGGGCAGGGTCGGTGGGGGTGGAGTGGTCGTCGGACTGTAGCGGTCAAGGTTGGCGCACCATCCTCACCAAAGGCATGGGATGTCGGGTTTTCAGTACACACTGGGCAACCATTTTCCGCCCACACCGATGACAGAGCCTTTCAAATTGTTGCTGGACCCGGCCGTGGTCCATGCCCTCGGGCACCACCTGCAGCGTGTGGCGCCGACCTTCGACCGCCTGCGCTTCGAGCCGCTGGCCCTGACCGGACTGGCCGCACTGGAACTCAAGGCCCGCGCCATGCACATCGCGGATGCGCTGGAAGCCAGTTTGCCCGACAGCTTTTCCGATGGAGCCCGGTGGCTGGAAGCTGCTCTGGCGCCCACCGTGGATGGGGAGGATCTTGGCATGTTGCGCATGGGTCCGCAGGGACTGGCCGGCTGGGCGCTGTGGCCGGTGGGCGAATGGGTCGCGCGCCGCGGGCTGGAGGATCCCGACCGTGCGCTGCAGACCTTGCACGCCTTGACACAACGCTTCACCGCCGAGTGGGCGATCCGGCCGCTGCTGCTGCGCCACCCGGACACCGTGTTCGCCACGCTGCGGCGCTGGTGCGGCGACCCCAGCCCGCATGTGCGCCGCCTCGTCAGCGAGGGCAGCCGGCCGCGCCTGCCCTGGGGCCTGCAGTTGCGCCCGCTGATCGCCGATCCCTCCCCGACGCTCCCCCTGCTGGCGGCGCTGCAGGACGATCCCAGTTCGTATGTGCGCCGCTCGGTGGCCAACCACCTCAACGACATCGCCAAGGACCACCCGGGTATCGTCGCCGACTGGCTCCGGCAGCACCTGCCTGGTGCATCGGCTGAACGGCGCGTGCTGCTGCGCCACGCCAGCCGCTCGCTGATCAAGGCGGGGGATGCGGCGGTGCTGGCTGCGTGGGGGCAGGGTGACGCCTTGCAGGGTCGGGCCGAACTGGCCGTCACACCGACGCAGACCACTCTGGGCGAGTCCGTGACGCTGTCCGCCACGCTCACGTCGCTGTCCCGGCAGCCACAGACGCTGGTGGTCGATTACGTCGTCCACCATGTCAAGGCGAACGGCCGCACATCCCCCAAGGTCTTCAAGGGCTGGACGCTGACGCTGGCCCCCGGCGAGGTGCGTGCGCTGGTGAAGCGCCACGCGGTGCGGCCCGTCACCACCCGCGTCTACCACCCCGGTGCGCACCGGGTCGAGTTGCAGGTCAACGGCGCCGTGGTGACGGGTAGCGGCTTCGACCTGCG
>JBEEMX010000011.1:0-19166 GCA_041192465.1 Pseudomonadota bacterium
GATCGTCACCTCGGCCACCAAGGACGCGATGCGCCAGTGCCTGAAGGACATCCAGACCGGTGAATACGCCAAGTCCTTCATCCTGGAAAACAAGGCCGGTGCCCCCACGCTGATCAGCCGCCGCCGCCTGACCGAAGAGCACCAGATCGAAGTCGTCGGCGAGAAGTTGCGCGCGATGATGCCGTGGATCAAGGCCAACAAGCTGGTGGACAAGACCCGCAACTGATGGCGTGAATGCCCGGTGGCTTGACGCCATCGCAAGTTAAAAACGGCGCCGATGGCGCCGTTTTTTTGCCTGTGCTGCGGGGATGGAAAGATTATGTAATTATTTGTTTCATAACATCTTCATGTTCAGGAGGCCACTCATGGCGCAAGCAGGCCCGGTTCCGCACTGGGAAACGTTCTACGCATCGGACGACGTTGTCCGCCACTACGCCCGACAGTCTCGTCTGCAATTGCCGGAGCGGGCCATCTTCAACCGCATTGGCCCGGCGCTGTCCGAGAGTGATCTGCTGGACTTGGGGGTTGGCGGGGGTCGCACCACGATGGAGCTGGCGCTGCGCTGCAAGCGCTACCTGGGGGCGGACGTTGCTGCCCCGATGGTGGTGGCCTGCCGGGAGCGGTTCGCCGAGCTGATCCTGAACCACGGTCTCCGGTTCGAGGTGGTGGATGCGCGTGCCATGCCCTTCGAGGATGCGTCCTTCGACGTCGTGCTCTTCAGCTTCAATGGCATCGATCTGGTGGGTGCCGATGCGCGGGCTACGGCACTGGCCGAGTGCCGCCGTGTCTTGCGGCCGGGTGGACACCTGGTGTATTCGTCGCACAACCTGAACTGGATGGACAGCCGGTGGGGCATTCGCTGGCAGGGCCTGCGCAACTACATCGAAACCCAGCGTTTCTGGTCGCAGATGCAGCGCATCAACCGCAGTGTGTGGCCGATTGTGGCGCGTGACTGGGTGGAGCTGATCGACCCTCTGGCCGGTGGGAGCAACTGCTACATCCGCCCGCTGGAACTGGTCCGTCAGACGCTGGAGCAAGGTTTCGAGGATCTCCAGCTCGTCGATCTGCGCGGCCGGCAGATCGACGATCCGCAGCAGCAGGCGCGATTGACCGACCCATGGGTGTACGTCCATGCCCGCGCTTCGCGATAATCCATCCCATGAACGATCAAACATCGCCCGACCGTCCCGATCCCCTTGATGAGCTGGATGGACCGGTTCCAAGCCGTCCTCGCCGCAAAGGCATCTACATCCTGCCCAATCTCTTCACGCTGGCGGGTCTGTTCGGCGGTTTCTACGCCGTCGTGATGGCCATGAACGGGCGCTTCGACCAGGCCGCGATCGGTGTGTTCTGCGCGATGGTGCTGGACAGCCTCGACGGCCGCGTCGCCCGCATGACGAACACCCAGAGCGCCTTCGGCGAGCAGATGGACAGCCTGGCCGACATGGTGTCGTTCGGCGCTGCCCCGGCGCTCATCGTCTACGAATGGGCGCTGCGCGGTCTGGGCAAGCTCGGCTGGCTGGCGGCATTTGTCTACTGCGCGGGTGCGGCGCTGCGGCTCGCGCGGTTCAACACCAACATCGGCATCGTCGATAAGCGCTTCTTCCAGGGGCTGCCCAGTCCGGCAGCGGCAGCACTCGTCACTGGCCTGATCTGGGTGATGGACGACATGGGCTACAAGGGCGTGCGCGACACGCCGTGGCTGACCTGGGTGGCGTTTGCGCTGACGCTGTACGCAGGGCTGACGATGGTCACCAATGTGCCGTTCTACAGCTTCAAGGACGTGAACTTCAAGCGCACGGTGCCGTTCATCGTGATCGTCGCGATTGCGCTGGGCATCGCGGTGATCACCTACCACCCGCCGCTGGTGCTGTTCGGGGTGTTCATCGTCTACGGGCTGTCGGGCTACGTGGTCTACGCGATCAAGAAGTCCAAGGGCCGGCCGGTGAGCGTGATCGCGACCTCCACGGACGAACCGGACGAAGAGGGCCTGCACCGCTGAAGCGCGGGTCTTGCGTGCTATAGTGATTTGATGATCTGCGTTGCCTGCTTCCTCTCGCTGCGACTACTAGGAGTGCCCCGGGCGCGCTGATCAGTCACATCTCTACCCCTTGTGGATCAACGGCCCGCCTCAGCGCAACGCAGCGGGCCGTTTGTATTTCTGGTGCGGCGTTGCAGGATCCTCGTTTCCTTCCTCCCGTCACACCCCATGAGCATGTTGAGCAACCCCGCCGAGAAATACCGCCCGTTCGCCCCGGTGCGCCTGAGTGACCGCACCTGGCCGGACGCCGTGCTGACGCAGGCGCCGATCTGGTGCAGCGTCGATCTGCGCGACGGCAACCAGGCGCTGATCGAACCGATGGACAGCGAGCGCAAGCTGCGCATGTTCGAGCTGCTGGTGCGCATCGGCTTCAAGGAGATCGAGGTCGGGTTCCCCTCGGCCTCGCAGACGGACTTCGATTTCGTGCGCCGCTTGATCGAGCAGCGGCTCATCCCTGATGACGTGACCATCCAGGTGCTGACCCAGGCGCGCGAGCACCTGATCGATCGCACGTTCGAGGCGGTCGAGGGGGCGCCCCGCGTGGTGGTGCATGTCTACAACGCCACGGCGCCGGTGATGCGCCGCGTGGTGCTGGGGCTGGACGAGGACGGCATCGTCGATCTCGCCGTGACGCATGCGCAGATGATCCGCGACCGTGCCGCACAACGCCCCGAGACGCACTGGACCTTCGAGTATTCGCCCGAGATGTTCTCCGGCACCGAACTCGCGTTTTCGCGCCGCGTGGTGGACGCCGTCACCGCCGTCTGGCAGCCGACACCGCAGCACAAGTGCATCATCAACCTGCCTTCGACGGTCGAGCACTCGACGCCGAACCTCTTCGCCGACATGGTCGAGTGGATGCACCGCCATCTCGCCCGCCGTGACGCGATCGTGCTGTCCGTCCACCCGCACAACGACCGCGGCACGGGCACGGCCGCCGGCGAGCTGGCGCTGATGGCCGGCGCTGACCGCATCGAAGGCTGCCTGTTCGGCAACGGCGAGCGCACGGGCAACGTCGATCTGGTCAACATCGCGCTCAACCTCTACACGCAAGGGGTTGCGCCGGGCCTGGATTTCTCCGACATCGACGCCACCCGCCGCACGGTCGAGCACTGCAACCAGTTGCCGGTGCATCCGCGCCACCCGTATGTGGGCGAATTGGTCTACACCTCGTTCTCCGGCTCGCACCAGGACGCGATCAAGAAGGCGTTCGCAGCCCGGCGCGAGGGGGATCTGTGGGACATGCCCTACCTGCCGATCGACCCGAAAGACCTGGGCCGCAGCTACGAGGCCGTGATCCGCGTCAACAGCCAGTCGGGCAAGGGCGGAATCGCGTATCTGCTGGAGGCGGAATACGGGCTGGAGTTGCCGCGGCGGCTGCAGATCGAGTTCAGCCAGGCGATGCAGGCGGTGACGGACGGCGAGGGCCGCGAGGTGAGCGCCGCCGACCTGTGGACCATTTTCGAGCGCGAGTACGGGCTGGACCGGCGCACGGACGACCTGCGTGTCCTCCACCAGGAGGATGCGGGGGCTGACGGGGTCGTCCGTGTCAGCGCCGAGTGGCATGGCCCGCAAGGCTGGCAGGCGCTCGGCGGGCAGGGCAACGGGCCGCTGGATGCCTTTGTCAACGCCCTGAGCCTGGCGATCGGGCAGTCCGTCGAGGTGCTCGATTACCACGAGCATGGCATCGGCGCCGGGGCCGGCGCACGGGCTGCCGCCTATGTCGAGGTGCGTGTCGGGTGCGGCGCGGCCTGTTTCGGCGTGGGCATCGACGCCAACATCGTCACCGCGTCGATCCACGCGGTGCTGTCGGGCTGCGCGCGTGCCGCTCGACTTTCCATGGACTGAGGAGCCCATCACCATGACCGACAAACTCATCATTTTCGACACCACCTTGCGCGATGGCGAGCAGTCTCCTGGCGCTTCGATGACCCGTGACGAGAAGCTGCGCATTGCCCGGCAACTGGAACGGCTGAAGGTCGATGTCATCGAGGCGGGCTTTGCGGCTTCGTCCAACGGTGACTTCGAGGCGATCAAGGCGATTGCGGCGGCGATCAAGGACGCGACCGTATGCTCGCTGGCTCGGGCCAACGACCGCGACATCTCGCGCGCCGCCGAAGCACTGCGTGGCGCCAATTCGGCGCGCATCCACACCTTCATCGCCACCAGCGCCCTCCACATGGAGAAGAAGCTCCGCATGACGCCCGAGGAGGTGCTGCTGCAAGCGCGCATGTCGGTGCGCTTCGCCCGCAATCTGTGTGCAGACATCGAGTTCTCGCCGGAAGACGGCTACCGCTCGGATCCGGATTTCCTCTGCCGCGTGCTGGAAGCCGTGATCGAGGAAGGTGCGACGACGCTGAACATCCCTGACACGGTCGGCTACGCGATTCCCGAGCTGTACGGCAACTTCATCAAGACCTTGCGCGAACGGGTGCCGAACTCGGACAAGGCGATCTGGTCGGTGCATTGCCACAACGACCTGGGCATGGCGGTGGCGAACTCGCTGGCCGGCGTGAAGATTGGCGGAGCGCGGCAGGTCGAATGCACGATCAACGGCTTGGGCGAGCGTGCTGGCAACTGCTCGCTCGAAGAAATCGTGATGGCGGTGAAGACCCGCCGCGACTACTTCAACCTTGACCTGCGCATCGATGCGACCCAGATCGTGCCGGCCTCGCGCATGGTCGCGCAGACCACCGGCTTCGTCGTGCAGCCCAACAAGGCCATCGTCGGCGCCAATGCCTTTGCCCATGCTTCCGGTATTCACCAGGACGGTGTACTCAAGGCGCGTGACACCTACGAGATCATGCGTGCCGAGGATGTGGGCTGGGCGGCCAACAAGATCGTGCTGGGCAAGCTCTCGGGCCGCAATGCGTTCAAGCAGCGGTTGCAGGACTTGGGCATTTCGCTGGAGTCCGAGGCCGAAGTGAACACCGCGTTCATGAAGTTCAAGGATCTGGCCGACCGCAAGAGCGAGATCTTCGACGAGGACATCCTGGCGCTGGTCAACGACGAAAGCGTCAGCGCCGACGTGGAGCACTACCGCTTGCTGGCGCTGTCGCAGCAGTCCGAAATGGGCGAGCGTCCGCACGCGAAGGTGGCGTTTGCAGCCGGTCTGACCGAGTACCACGCCGAGTCCGACGGCAACGGCCCGGTGGACGCCAGCCTCAAGGCGATCGAGTCGAAGATTGCCTCGGGGGCTGAACTTCTGCTGTATTCCGTGAACGCCATCACGTCTGGCAGCACGGAGTCGCAGGGCGAAGTCACCGTTCGGCTTCAACATGGCGGCCGCGTGGTCAACGGGGTTGGCGCGGATCCGGACATCGTTGTTGCATCGGCCAAGGCGTATCTGGCCGCGTTGAACAAGCTGCACAGCAAGGCTGAGCGCGTCGCTGCGCAAGGTTGACGTCGGTATCGCGCGAATAGGGGTGCAAAACTGAAAATCATCGGGGCTTGCGGGCCTTGTGGAAATGTGTTTCCTTAACCTAGACTGAAATCAGTTCCCTGTCGTGCGGTATCCAAAGGTATTTTGTGAATCAAATAAGACTGAGCCTGACGCGAACTTCATCGAAGTGGGCGTCTTTGGTGCTGGGGGTGTTGATGCTGGTGTCTGGGGCGGCTGATGCGGCCTCGCACTCCACCAGGGCCAAGGCCCATGCTGGCAAGGTGCGCAAGCACGCACATCGCGCCGCCCAGGCAGCCGAACCTGCCGAGCCCCCGCGGCTGTCCTTCGGCGAGGCCAGCGGTCTCCACACCGTGCGGGATCCGCTGGATCTGAAATCCAGCGTCGCGCTGGTGGTCGATCAGGACACCTCCGAGGTGCTGTTCAGCAAGAACTCGCAGGCCGTTCTGCCGATTGCCTCGCTGACCAAGCTCATGACGGCGCTGGTGGTGGTGGAGTCCAAGGCGCCGATGGACGAGGTGCTGCGGGTGTCCGACGAAGACATCGACACCGAGAAAGGCAGTCGCTCGCGTCTGGTGATCGGATCCGAATTGAGCCGGGGCGAGTTGCTGCATCTGGCATTGATGTCGTCTGAAAACCGCGCGGCCAATGCGCTGGGGCGCCACTATCCCGGCGGACTTGCTGCGTTTGTCGCGGCGATGAACCGCAAGGCTGCGGTGTTGGGCATGACGGGCACCCGCTATGTGGAGCCAACCGGGCTGTCCAGTGACAACCAATCCAGTGCGTCCGATCTGGCGCGGCTGGTGAAGGCCGCGTACGGCTACCCGCTGTTGCGGCAGCTCTCGACATCGCCAGAGCTGGAGGTGGCGCTGGGTCACCGCACCGTGCAGTTCCACAACACCAACAAACTGGTGAGTAACCCGATGTGGGAGATCGGTCTGCAGAAAACCGGCTACATCGTCGAGGCGGGGCGCTGCCTGGTGATGCAGGCACGTCTGTCGGGCCGACCGCTCATCATGGTCTTTCTCGACTCTGCCGGCAAATACTCTCGACTGGGTGATGCGGAGCGGGTGCGCCGCTGGCTGGAATCGTCGGATGCTGTCCGTCCGGTGAAACATTCCCCCACGCGCCCTGCGACTGGTGCAGCGTCCATCTCCTGAAGACTGCCTGTCGCCGTTCCTGGTGCTTCAGGGCTGGTGGTGGCCGAGCGCGGTGGAAATCGCCGCAGCCGTGTCCCGCAGCTTGTCGCACCAGCTTTCTTCCAGGCGGTCAGCCGGTGCCGAGATCGACAGTCCGGCGATGAGCCGGCCCTGATCGTCGTGGATGCCGGCGGCCATGCAACGTACCCCCAGTTCCAGCTCTTCGTTGTCGCGCGCCATTTCGGTCTGACGCACGCGGGCGAGTTCACGCTCCAGCATGGGCAGGTCGGTGATGCTGTTGCGGGTGTGGCCGGCCAGACCGGTGCGTGTGGCGTAGCTGCGCACCCGCTGCGGATCGTCGTGCGCCAAGAAGAGTTTTCCGACCGAAGTGAGGTGGAGCGGGGCCCTTCCGCCGACGGCACGCACCACCTGCATGCCCGAACGTTCGGAATACGTGCGCTCGATGTAGACGATCTCGTCACCCTGTCGCACGGACAGATTGACCGGCTGATGGGTGAGCTTGTGGAGTTCGCGCATTGGCACGAGGGCTGCGTCCCGCACGTCAAGCCGGGCCTTGACGAGATTGCCCAGCTCAAGAAGTCGCATCCCGAGGCGATAACTGCCCGCTTCGGGGCGGTCCACGAAGCGCCCGATGGCCAGATCGTTCAAGATCCGGTGTGCGGTCGATGGATGCAGACCGGTCTGTTCGCTGATCAGTTTCAGCGAGACGGGATCCTGGTGTGCTGCCAGCACGTTCAGCAGCGTGAACATGCGGTCCATCACCTGAATGGCCGGTGTCTGACTGGAACTGTCCTTTTTCGTCATGGTGACTCGAGTGAAATTCAATGCCTATTTTTGCATGGCGAAACACCGGATGCAGAACTGCCTCGCGATTGTTGTCGGCAGCGCCCTGGTGAATGCGGCCGGGCTGGCGTTGGCCCAGTCGGCCGAAGCCGGGCCGCAGGCGGCGTCCAGCGCCAGCGCGGGGACTGCCGCCTCCGGTGCCACCATGTCGGGCGCACGACCGCGTCCGCTGGTCCGCGTTCCCCGCGTCATCGGTCGATTGCAGGCACCGGAACTGGGTCTGGTGATCAACACGGCCGACCCCTATTCGGTTGAAGTCGGCGACTACTACCGGCGCGTTCGCCGCATTCCGGACACGCATGTGCTGCGCATCGAGTTGCCCGTGCAGACCCGCCTGAGCACCGTCGATCTGGAGCGCCTGCGCCGCCGCATCGACGAGCAGTTTGATGCCGGCGTGCAGGCGCTGGCACTGGCCTGGACACAGCCCTACGCCGTCGAGTGCCAGTCGATCACCTCGGCGGTGACCCTGGGCTTTGACCCGCAACTCTGCAACCAGCCCTGTGGCCGCCGCGCGGCTTCACCGCTGTTCAATTCCGCCACCTCGGCACCGTTCAAGGATCTCGGGCTGCGGCCATCGATGCTGCTGGCCTCCTCCGACACGGAACGCGCGCGCAAGCTCATCGACCGTGGTGCAGCGTCCGACCATACGCTTGGTCTGGTGGGCGCCGCCCCGGTGCAGGCGCACTTCATGACGACAGCGGACACGTTGCGCAGTGTGCGTTCGGTGCTGTTTCCGCCAGCAGGGCTGCAGCGGCGCATCGGGCTGGACAACCATCTGGGTGAGGGTGATCTGCCGCGTGACACCACCCGCGTGGTGCTGGTGCAGACGGGTGTCGCCCAGTTCCAGGGCGCGGACGCGATCGACTGGGTACCCGGTGCGCTGGCCGATCACCTGACTTCGTTCGGCGGGCAACTCGACCGATCGGGAGGACAGAGCACGGTGCTGGACTGGCTTGATGCCGGTGTCACTGCCAGTTATGGAACTGTCAGCGAACCGTGCAACCATCTGCAGAAGTTCCCGCACCCGCAAATCCTGCTGCTGCATTACCTGCAAGGCAGTACCGCGCTGGAAGCCTACTGGAAGAGCGTGGCCTGGCCACAGCAGGGCTTGTTTGTGGGGGAGCCTCTGGCCGCACCGTTCGCGCGCCAGTGAGCGAATTTGCAACACCCTGTCCAGGAGCACAGCGCCATGACGCCAGACACGCCATACCGGTCAGATGCCGGTGCTACAGTCTCAGGCTTGACTTTATAGGTCCTTCCCGTCCCCTTTCCTGGCAACAGCTAAGGCGGGTCGCGATCCGCCAATCGGTTTAGCCGTGTCGCGGAAGGTTGTTCAACCCATCCAAGCCCTGGGTACCGGGGCGCTAGGTGAGCGAAATATGATGAAGCAATACGGGTCCAACTCGTACCTGTTCGGTGGCAATGCGCCCTATGTCGAAGAGATGTACGAGGCGTACCTCGACAATCCAGGCTCTGTCGACGACAACTGGCGTGACTACTTCGACGCGCTCCAGCATGTCCCCGCGACCGATGGCTCCGACAGCCGCGACGTGGCCCACGCGCCCGTCATCGAGTCGTTTGCGCAGCGGGCCAAGGCCAACGCCTTCGCCCACAAGGCCAGCGCGACCGATCTGGCCATCGCCCGCAAGCAGGTGCATGTCCAGTCCCTGATCGCTGCTTACCGCTTCCTCGGTTCGCGCTGGGCAGACCTCGATCCCCTCAAGCGCGCCGAGCGCCCCAAGATCCCCGAACTCGAACCGGCGTTCTACGACCTGTCCGAGTCCGACATGGACATCACCTTCAGCGCGTCGAACACGTATTTCAGCAAGGCTGAAAACATGACGCTGCGCGAGATCCTGCAAGCGTTGCGCGAGACCTACTGCGGGACGCTGGGCGCAGAGATCATGCACATCACCGACCCGACTGAAAAGCGGTGGTGGCAGGAGCGCCTGGAAAGCATCCGCAGCAAGCCGTCGTTCACGCCGGAAAAGAAGAAGCACATCCTCGACCGCCTGACCGCCGCCGAAGGCCTGGAGCGCTTCCTCCACACCAAGTACGTCGGCCAGAAGCGTTTCTCGCTCGAAGGCGGAGAGAGCTTCATCGCGTCGATGGACGAGGCTGTGCAGCGTGCCGGCACCAACGGCGTGCAGGAAATCGTGATCGGCATGGCCCACCGCGGTCGCCTGAACGTGCTGGTGAACACCCTGGGCAAGATGCCCAAGGATCTGTTCGCCGAGTTCGACCACACCGCGCCCGAGAACCTGCCCTCCGGCGACGTGAAGTACCACCAGGGCTTCTCCAGCGACGTGTCCACCGTCGGCGGCCCGGTCCACCTGTCGCTGGCGTTCAACCCCTCGCACCTGGAAATCGTCAACCCGGTGGTTGAAGGCTCGGTCAAGGCCCGCATGGACCGCCGCGGCGACAAGACCGGTGACCAGGTGCTGCCTGTGCTGGTGCACGGCGACGCGGCCTTCGCCGGCCAGGGTGTCGTGATGGAAACGCTGGCGCTGGCGCAGACCCGCGGCTACTACACCGGCGGCACGCTGCACCTGGTCATCAACAACCAGATCGGCTTCACCACCTCCGACCCGCGCGACGCCCGCTCGACGCTGTACTGCTCGGACATCGTCAAGATGATCGAAGCACCGGTGCTGCACGTGAACGGCGACGATCCGGAAGCGGTCGTGCTGGCCACGCAGCTCGCGATGGACTACCGCCAGGCGTTCAAGAAGGACGTGGTCGTCGACATCATCTGCTTCCGCAAGCTGGGCCACAACGAGCAGGACACTCCCTCGCTCACCCAGCCGCTGATGTACAAGAAGATCGCCCAGCACCCCGGCACGCGCCGCCTGTACGGCGACAAGCTGGTGGCACAAGGTGTGCTGCCGGCCGATGGCCCGGACGAGATGTTCAAGGCCTTCCGCGCTGCAATGGACGCCGGCAAGCACACGGTCGATCCGGTGCTGACCAACTTCAAGAGCAAGTACGCCGTCGACTGGGCGCCGTACCTGGGCAAGAAGTGGACCGATTCGGCCGACACCGCGCTGCCGATGACCGAGATCCGCCGCCTGTCGGAGCGCATCACGACGATCCCGCCGACGTTCAAGGCCCACCCGCTGGTCGAGAAGGTCATCGCCGACCGCGCCGCGATGGGCCGTGGCGAGATCAATGTGGACTGGGGCATGGGCGAACACCTCGCCTACGCTTCGCTGGTCGCGTCTGGCTACGCCGTGCGGCTGTCGGGTGAAGACTGCGGACGCGGCACCTTCGTGCACCGCCATGCCGTGCTGCACGACCAGAACCGCGAGAAGTGGGACACCGGCACCTACGTGCCGCTGGAGAACATCGCCGAGAACCAGGCGCCGTTCGTCGTCATCGACTCGATCCTGTCGGAAGAGGCGGTGCTGGGCTTCGAATACGGCTACGCCGCCGCCGAACCCAACACGCTGACAATCTGGGAAGGCCAGTTCGGCGACTTCGTCAACGGTGCACAGGTCGTGATCGACCAGTTCATCGCCTCGGGCGAAGTGAAGTGGGGCCGCTCCAACGGCCTGACGCTGATGCTGCCGCACGGCTACGAAGGCCAGGGTCCGGAGCACTCGTCGGCTCGCCTGGAGCGGTTCATGCAGCTCGCCGCCGACATGAACATGCAGATCGTCCAGCCGACGACCGCCAGCCAGATCTTCCACCTGCTGCGCCGTCAGATGGTGCGTCCGCTGCGCAAGCCGCTGATCATCATGACGCCGAAGTCGCTGCTGCGGAACAAGGACGCGACCTCGCCGCTGACCGAGTTCAGCAAGGGCGAGTTCCGCACCGTGATCAGCGACCTCAGCACCACGCTGGATGCGTCCAAGGTCAAGCGCCTGATCGCCTGTTCGGGCAAGGTCTATTACGACCTGGTCAAGAAGCGCGAAGAGAAGAAGACCGACGTGGCCGTCATCCGGGTCGAGCAGCTCTATCCCTTCCCGCACAAGGTCTTCGCCAACGAGCTGAAGAAGTACCCGAACCTCGCCGAGATCGTCTGGTGCCAGGACGAACCGCAGAACCAGGGTGCCTGGTTCTTCGTGCAGCACTACATCCACGAGAACATGCAGGATGGTCAGCGTCTGGGCTACGCAGGTCGCCCCGCTTCGGCCTCGCCGGCGGTCGGTTACTCCCACCTGCACCAGGAGCAGCAGAAGTCGCTGCTCGACCAGGCCTTCGCCAAGCTCAAGGGCTTCGTGCTGACCAAGTGACCCGCTGTTCCTGATCCATTGACCCAGCGAGGTGGCGGCGTCGTCGCCTCGCTGACTCCACAAGATCCCACAAGATTCGAATCATCATGGCCATCGTAGAAGTCAAAGTCCCCCAGTTGTCCGAGTCGGTTGCCGAAGCAACCATGCTGCAGTGGAAGAAAAAGCCCGGCGACGCCATTGCGATCGACGAGATCCTGATCGAGATCGAGACCGACAAGGTCGTGCTCGAAGTGCCCGCGCCGGCCGCCGGCGTGCTGGTCGAACTGGTCGTCGGTGACGGAGGCACGGTCGTCAGCGACCAGGTGATTGCCCGCATCGACACCGAAGGCAAGTCCGGTGCTGCCGTTGCCGCCCCTGCCGCGGCGCCCGCTGCTGCGCCGGCTGCCGCCGCTGCGGTCAACAAGGGTGACATCGCCATGCCTGCCGCTGCGAAGCTGCTGGCTGACAACAACCTGTCCGTCTCCAGCGTCGCGGGAACCGGCAAGGATGGCCGCGTCACCAAGGGTGACGTGCTCGGCGCTGTCGCTGCTGGTGCGAAGGCGGCTGTGCCCGCCCCGGTGGCTGTGCCGGTCGCCCCGTCGGTGGCCAGGCCGCTGCCGACCGTGGCCGCTCCGGCCCCGGTGAACCTGGGTGATCGCCCGGAACAGCGCGTGCCGATGAGCCGCCTGCGTGCCCGTGTGGCCGAGCGCCTGCTGCAGTCGCAATCGACCAACGCCATCCTGACCACGTTCAACGAAGTGAACATGGCGCCGGTGATGGAGATGCGCAAGAAGTTCCAGGACCGTTTCGAGAAGGAACACGGCGTCAAGATCGGCTTCATGAGCTTCTTCGTGAAGGCGGCTGTCCATGCGCTGAAGAAGTTCCCGGTGCTGAACGCCTCGGTCGATGGCAACGACATCGTCTACCACGGCTACTTCGACATCGGCATCGCCGTCGGCACGCCGCGCGGTCTGGTGGTGCCCATCCTGCGCAATGCGGACCAGATGAGCTTCGCCGACATCGAGAAGAAGATCGCCGAGTTTGGCAAGAAGGCCAAGGAAGGCAAGATCTCGATGGACGACCTGACGGGCGGCACGTTCTCGATCTCGAACGGCGGCACCTTCGGCTCGATGCTGTCCACGCCGATCATCAACCCGCCGCAGTCGGCCATCCTGGGCGTGCACGCGACCAAGGACCGTGCGATGGTGGAAAACGGCCTGGTCGTGGTGCGCCCGATCAACTACCTCGCCATGTCCTACGACCACCGCATCATCGACGGCCGCGAAGCCGTCCTGGGTTTGGTGGCGATGAAGGAAGCGCTGGAAGATCCGGCCCGCCTGCTGTTCGACATCTGATCGGAAGACGCATTCATGTCCAAGCAATTTGACGTCGTCGTGATCGGCGGCGGCCCTGGCGGCTACATCGCCGCGATCCGTGCCGCGCAACTGGGTTTCCAGGTCGCCTGCATCGACGAATGGAAAAACGAGAAGGGCGGCCCGGCGCCTGGTGGCACCTGCACCAACGTCGGCTGCATCCCGTCCAAGGCGCTGTTGCAGTCGTCCGAGCACTTCGACCACGCCGCCCACCACTTCAATGACCACGGCATCAGCCTGGACAACCTGAAGATGGACGTGGCCAGGATGGTTGGCCGCAAGGACACCGTCGTGAAGCAGAACAACGACGGCATCCTGTTCCTGCTGAAGAAGAACAAGGTCAGTTTCTTCCACGGCCGCGGCTCGTTCGCCAAGGCGGTCGAGGGCGGCTATGAACTCAACGTCACCGGTGCGTCGAACGAAGTGCTGACGGCGAAGAACGTCATCGTCGCGACTGGCTCCAACGCCCGCGCGCTGCCGGGTGCGGCGTTCGACGAGGACAAGATCCTGTCGAACGACGGCGCGCTGCGCATCGGCGCGGTGCCGGCGAAACTTGGCGTGATCGGCTCGGGCGTGATCGGGCTGGAAATGGGCTCGGTCTGGCGCCGCCTGGGTGCGGAAGTCACCATCCTCGAAGCGATGCCCGGTTTCCTGGGTGCTGCCGACGAGGGCGTGGCCAAGGAAGCGCTCAAGGCGTTCAAGAAGCAGGGCCTGAAGTTCGAGTTCGGCGTGCAGATCTCCAAGGTCGATGCGTCGGGTGATGGCGTGGTCGTGTCCTTCGCCGATGCCAAGGGCGCGGAGCAGACGCTGGCGGTGGACAAGCTGATCGTGTCGATCGGCCGTGTTGCGAACACCATCGGCCTGAACCCGGAAGCGGTCGGTCTGCAACTCGACGAGCGCGGCATGGTCGTCGTGGATGCGGACTGCAAGACCAGCCTGCCCGGCGTGTGGGCGGTCGGTGACGTGGTGCGCGGCCCGATGCTGGCGCACAAGGCCGAGGAAGAAGGCGTGGCGGTGGCGGAGCGCATCGCCGGCCAGCACGGCCATGTGAACTTCGCGACCATCCCCTGGGTGATCTACACCAGCCCGGAAATCGCCTGGGTGGGCCGCACCGAGCAGCAGCTCAAGGCGGACGGCGTCGCGTACAAGGCGGGCCAGTTCCCGTTCCTGGCCAATGGCCGGGCGCGTGCACTGGGCGACACCACCGGTTTCGTCAAGTTCCTGGCCGACGCCAAGACCGACGAGATCCTGGGCGTCCACATCGTCGGCCCGATGGCGTCCGAGCTGATTTCGGAAGCCGTGGTGGCGATGGAGTTCAAGGCATCCGCCGAGGACATCGCCCGCATCTGCCACGCGCACCCGTCGCTGTCGGAAGCCACGAAGGAAGCGGCGCTGGCCGTGGACAAGCGCACGCTCAACTTCTGAGCTGGCGCGGGTTCTGCCCGCTGCATGCAACCATGGGGGCGGCGCGAGTCGCCCCTTTTTCCGTTTCCCCTTGCCCGCCTTGCCGACCATGCCCACCGTCACCGAGATCTACCACCAGACCCTCGCCGAACGCGGCTACCAGGCCGACCCGGCCCAGTTGCGTGCCGTGGCGGCGCTGCAGCGCTGCGAGGACGAGTGGATCGCGTACAAGTCCCGCCGCAGCAACGCGCTGACGAAGGCGCTGATCCGGCCGCCGCTGCCACGCGGTGTCTACATGCACGGCGGGGTGGGGCGGGGAAAAAGCTTCCTCATGGACAGCTTCTTTCAGGCCGTGCCGCTGCAGCGCAAGACGCGGCTGCACTTCCACGAGTTCATGCGCGAAGTCCACCGGGAGCTGCAGGAACTCAAGGGCATCGCCAACCCGCTGGACGAACTGGGAAAACGCATCGGGCGGCGCTTCCGGCTGATCTGCTTCGACGAATTCCATGTGGCGGACGTCACCGACGCGATGATCCTGCACCGGCTGCTGGACGCGATGTACGCCAACCGGGTGTCGATCATCACGACGTCCAACTTTCATCCTGACGCGCTGTACCCGAACGGGCTGCACCGCGACCGCATCCTGCCGGCCATCGAACTGCTCAAGGCCAAGCTCGAAGTCATCAGCGTGGACAACGGCACCGACTACCGCCGCCGCACGCTGCAGCACGTCCAGCTCTACCACACACCGCTGGGCGCGCAGGCCGACGCCGCGATGACGCAGGCCTTCGACGAGCTGGCGGAGGTCAAGGACGAGTCACCCGAGCTGCACATCGAAAATCGCGTCATTCAAGCGCGGCGCAAAGCCGGCGGGGTGGTGTGGTTCGACTTCAAGCAGCTCTGCGGCGGGCCGCGTTCGCAGAACGACTACCTGGAGCTGGCGACCCAGTTCCACACGCTGCTGCTGTCGGGTGTGCCGATGATGTCGCCGCGCCTGGCCTCGGAAGCGCGGCGGTTCACCTGGCTGATCGACGTGCTCTATGACCGGCGTGTCAAGCTGATCCTGTCGGCGGAAGTGCCGCCCGAGCAGCTCTACACCGAAGGCCCGATGTCGCACGAATTCCCGCGCACCGTCTCGCGCCTGACCGAGATGCAGTCGGAGGAGTTTCTGGCGCTGGAGCGGCGGGACGTGGACACCTCGCTGACCTGAGCGTCGGGATGGGCGGTTTCAGCCCAGCGTGTCGAGCCGCACGAGGGCGACCGAGAGGTTGTCGCCGCCACCACGGGCGCGCTGGCGTGCCTTGCTGATGAGCATCTTGCTGGCGTCGCGCGGCTTGAGCGCGTTGACGATGGTGCCCAGCTCGCGCGAGGTGAAGTAGTGCCACAGGCCGTCGCTGCAGACCAGCAGCGAGTCGCCCGTTTCGAGCCGGTCCATGCGGGCCACGGTGATCGGTGGATCTTCGTCCGCGCCCAGGCAGCCGGTCAGCAGGTGGGCGTGGGGGTGGTCGTTGGCCTCGTCTTCGTTGATCTCGCCGTCTTCCACCATGCGCTGCACGAGCGAGTGGTCGAAGGTGCGCGTGAGCATGTTGGATCCGCGGAACACGTAGACCCGCGAGTCACCCGCATGGATGATGTGGCACTCGCGGTTGGGCAGGACGAGGAAGGCGGCGAGGGTGCTGTGCGGCTCCTGCTCGGAGGTGATGGCCGTCAGCTTGATCATCAGGTGCGATTCGAGCACGATCTTGCGCAACAGTTCGGACGCAGAGTCCTTGGCCGGTGCGAAGCGCTCGAAGAGCTGGCGGGCGATCAGCAGCACCTGATCGGCGGCCTTGCGACCCCCACTCTTGCCGCCCATGCCGTCGGCCAGGATGGCCAGCAGGCAACCTTCGGCGCGAGGGTGCGTGAAGACCTCCACCTGATCTTGTTGATACAGTCGATCACCGCGGTCGATGCCTGTGGCCGCCAATAATCGATATCCAGGGGAGTCCGGTGTCATGCCGAAAACTATAAACGGTTCAGCCTTCTTTTCCGGCGAATGATGCAAATGCCAGCGCCAATACCGGCAATCAGCGCACGTTCTCCCTTGCGCGACGAAGTGGCACGGGCTTTCGCCGCCGACGGTGAACTTGCGCAGGCCGATCGCCGCTTTCAGGCGCGCGAGGTGCAGACGACCCTGGCTGACGCGGTGGCCGAAACGCTGGAGTCGCGCAGCGTGCTCGTCGCCGAGGCCGGCACGGGGGTCGGCAAGACGTTTGCCTACCTGGTGCCGCTGCTGCTGTCCGGGCTGAGGGCGATGGTGAGCACGGCCACCAAGAGCCTGCAGGACCAGCTTTTTCTGCGCGATCTGCCTGGCCTGATGCGCACCTTCGGCCTGCCGGTGCAGATCGCATTGCTCAAGGGGCGCGGCTCCTACCTCTGCCTGCACCGGCTGGAGCAGGCCCGCCACACCAACGAATGGCCGGACCGGCAGGCCCTGGGCCAGCTCGCGCGCATCGAGGTGTGGGCGCAGGGCACCCGCAGCGGCGATCTGGCCGAACTCGACAGCCTTGATGAGCGCTCGCCCGTGATCCCGCTGGTCACCTCGAACCGCGAAAACTGCCTGGGCAGCGAATGCCCGAAATTCCGCCAGTGCCATGTCGTGCAGGCGCGCCGGCACGCGCTGCAGGCGGATATCGTCGTCGTCAACCACCACCTGTTCTTCGCCGACATGGCGCTCAAGGACACGGGCATGGCCGAGCTGCTGCCCACCGTGGACGCCGTGATCTTCGACGAGGCGCACCAGCTCAACGAGGCAGGGGTGCAGTTTCTGGGCAAGCTGCTCGGCACCAGCCAGCTACTGGACTTCAGCCGTGACCTGCTGGCGGTCGGTCTGACCGAGGCACGCGGCTTCGGGCCATGGACAGAACTGGCGGCGCGCTGCGAGCTGGCGGCGCGGGAGCTGCGGCTGGCGAGCGCGGGGCCGCTGCGTGGCGCGGTGCGCTTGCGCTGGGAGGAACGTGCAGGCCGCCCCGAGTTCACCGAAGCGCTGGAGCGTGTGCGCGCGGTGAGCGCCGAGACCCTGGAACACCTGGCTGCCGTGGCCGATGGTGGCCCCGATCTGGCCAAACTCGAAGACCGGGCGCGCGCGCTGGTGTCCCGCGTCGAGGCATTTCTGCAGGCCCCTGCACACGACCATGTCCGCTGGATCGATCTGACCGCCCACCAGGCCCGCTTGACCGAGGCACCGCTGGACATCCGCGAGACGCTGCGGGCGCAGGTCGAAGGGGGCAGTCGGGCGTGGATTTTCACCTCGGCCACGCTGGGCGACGATCCGGCGCTGAGCTGGTTCACCCGCAGCGTTGGCATGGAAGAGGCCCGCACGCTGCAGGCGGGCAGCCCGTTCGACTATGCAGCACACGCTCGGCTGTATGTGCCGACCCGTTTCCCCAAGCCGGCCGAGCCGGCACATCCCGGCGCAGTGGCTGAATTGGCGGGCCGCTGCGCGCAGGCGCTGGGAGGGCGCACTTTTGTGCTGACGACCACGCTGCGGTCGCTGCAACAGATTGGCGCCGCCTTGCGCGAGCGGCTGGCGCCGGACGGCATCGCCGTGTTCGTGCAGGGCGAGGCGCCGAAGCGGGCCATGCTCGCGCAGTTCCTGGCGGCGCCGCGCGGCGTGCTGGTTGGCTCGCACAGCTTCTGGGAGGGCATCGACGTGCCAGGCGATGCGCTGCAGTGCGTGCTGATCGACAAGCTGCCGTTTCCGCCGCCGAACGATCCGCTGGCCGAGGCGCGCAGCCGCCAGCTGGAGGCCGAAGGCGGCAATGCCTTCAACGACTATTTCATCCCGGAAACCGCCATCGCGCTGAAGCAGGGCGCCGGGCGGCTGATCCGCAGCGAAACCGACCGTGGCCTGCTGGTCGTGTGCGACAGCCGGCTGGTGCAGATGGGCTACGGGCGCCGGCTGCGGGCCGCGTTGCCGCCGATGACGCCGCTGACCAGCGAGGAACAGGTGCTGGCGTGGCTGCGGGAGCTGGCCGAGGCCCATGCCGCGGAGTCGCTCACGTCTTCGACGCCGGTGTAGCGCCCTCATGCGCTCAGGCGTTCACCAGAGGCGCCACCAGCGTGCCTTCTCGTCGTAGTCGCGGCCGATCCACTGGCTGCGCGGATAGTTGGTTTTCAGCACACGCTGGGCATCGTCGCGCAGCGGGACGAGGCCGAGCTTGTCGTAGCTGGCGGCCATCAGGAACAGCGCCTCTTCGGCGGCCGGCACGCCGCGGAAATCCTGCAGCGCCTGCTGCGCACGGTTGGCCGCGGCCAGATAGGCGCCGCGCATGTAGTAGTAGCGCGCTACATGCACCTCGGAAGAGGCCAGTGCGTTGACGATGTACTTCATGCGCACCTTGGCATCGGGTGCGTATTTGGACTCAGGGAAGCGATCGACGAGTTGCTTGAAGCTCTGATACGCGTCACGCGAGGCTTGCTGGTCGCGCTCCGAGAGATCCTGCTTGGCCAGATTGCCGAAGATGCCCAGATCGTCATTGAAGTTGATCAGGCCCTGCAGATAGTAGGCATAGTCACCGGCGGGGCTGGTCGGGTGCAGCTTCAGGAAGCGTTCGACCACGGCCAGCGCGCGGGCCTTCTCCTGGTGCTTGTAGAGGAGATAGGCCTGTTCGAGCTGCGCCTGTTGCGACAGCAGGGTGCCGGCGGCGCGGCCTTCGATGCGCTCGTAGAGCTTGATCGCGCGGTCGTTTG
>JBEEMX010000012.1:0-18825 GCA_041192465.1 Pseudomonadota bacterium
GTACATCTCCATCATGATGTCCGAGCCACCGACGAACTGGCCGCCGATGTAGAGCTGCGGGATGGTGGGCCAGTTGGCGTAGTCCTTGATACCTTGGCGGATCTCCGGGTCTTCCAGCACGTTGACCGTGGTGATCTGGCTGACGCCACAGGCTTTGAGGATCTGGATCGCCCGGCCGGAGAAGCCGCACTGCGGGAACTGGGCGGTGCCCTTCATGAACAGGACAACCGGATTGCCTTTGACGAGGGTGTCGATTTTCTGGTGTGTGGGTGTGGACATGGACTGTGCGCAGGGCGGTAGGGAAAACAGCCCCGATTTATACGGCAAAACGGGGGTCAGCCGTCAGAAGGCGTAGGAAACCCCGAGCTGCAGGTCGCTGCTGCCCGACGCCTGCACGCCGATGTCGGCCGACAGCCCCCAGCCGCCCCAGCGGTTGGCACTGACACCGCCCGTGCTGTAGCCGAGGCCGACATAGGGCATGGCGCGGCGCTGTGTAGCGCCCAGACGGACCACGGTGTCGTTGCCCAGCGGGCCTTGCAGACCGCCCGTGGCGCGCAGGCCCAGGCTGGGAGAAAAGTAGTGGTCAGCCGCCACACGCCAGCTCAGCGCACTGCCACTGGTGCGGACCACGCCGACGAACGGGGCGCGCAGGCCGGGTTGATCCGCCTCGCCACGGTCGCCGGCTGCCTGTGCGGTCAGGCAACACAGGCTCAATGCCCAGGGCAGGATGCGTGCGGGTCGGTCCATGGTGTCCTCCGGTCAGCGGTGCAGACCATGCTACCCCTGTAACTTCTTGTGTGCTGGTGCCGATAGGTGCAGCCAGTGAGCCAGTTCGGCAAACCTGGGCGCAGCGGCAGGATTTGGGTATCCTGAGTGCTCAGTGGGCGGGAGTTTGTGCGCCTGTACAACGCCAGTGGCCGGCGAGGTCGGCCCGCTGGTCGATGTGGCGCCATCCCGCATGCAGCAGCAGTGCCGCCACCGCCAGCCCCTGGTCGTGGCCGTGCTCCAGCAGCAGCCAACCGTCCGGATGCAGGTGCGCTGGGGCGTCGGCCACGATCTGCCGAATCGCGTCCAACCCGTCGGATCCCGAGGTCAGGGCAAGCGTCGGCTCGTGGCGCAAGGCCGGCAGGTGGACATCTCCTTCCGCGATGTAGGGCGGGTTGCTGACCACCAGATCGAAGCGTTCCCCGACCACCGGCGCGAACCACGCCCCCAGCCGCCAGCGCACCGGCAGCCCGAGCCGCTCGCCATTGGCCTGTGCGACCGCCAGCGCAGCGGCGCTGAGATCCACCGCGCTGACCACCGCGTCCGGCCGCCGATGCCGGATCGCCAGCGCCACCGCGCCGCTGCCCGTGCCGAGATCGACCACCGCCGCGCTGGCTGGCCGTGCTGCGAGTACCTCCAGCGCCCAGTCCACCAGCGTTTCTGTGTCTGGCCGCGGGTCGAGCACGTCAGGTGTGATGTACAGCAGCATGCCGTGGAATTCGTGGTGTCCGGTCAGATAGGCGACGGGCACACCGTCGGCGCGGCGGGTCAGCCAGTCGCGCCACCGGCTCTGCTGATCGGTGTCGAGCGGTGCATCGTCGTGCGTGAGCAGCCAGGTGCGCGAGCGGTCGAGCACTGCGCCGAGCAGAGCGTTGGCATCGGCGCGCGGCAGGCCGAGCGTGCGCGCCAGCGCCAGCGCGTCGGCGACGTTCACCCTTGCGCTTCCATCTCGGCCAGCAACTCCGCGGCGCGGGCGGCCTTGAGTGCGGCGATCACCTCGTCCAGATCGCCCTCGACCACTGCGCCGAGCTTGTAGAGCGTCAGGTTGATGCGGTGGTCGGTCAGTCGGCCCTGCGGGAAGTTGTAGGTGCGGATGCGGTCACTGCGGTCGCCGGAGCCGATCAGACCCTTGCGGGTCGCGGCGTCCTTCGCCTGGCGTTCCAGCCGGTCCTTGTCGCGCAGACGGGCGCCGAGCACGGCCAGCGCCTTCGCCTTGTTGCGGTGCTGGCTGCGGTCGTCCTGGCATTCGGCGACGAGTCCGGTCGGCACATGGGTCACGCGCACGGCGGAATCCGTCTTGTTGATGTGCTGCCCGCCGGCGCCGCTGGCGCGGTAGGTGTCGATGCGCAGGTCGGCCGGATTGAGGGTGACTTCCTCGGCCTCGTCCGGCTCGGGCAGCACGGCCACCGTGCAGGCGCTGGTGTGGATGCGCCCCTGTGTCTCGGTGGCGGGCACACGCTGTACGCGGTGGCCGCCGGATTCGAATTTCAGCGCCTCATAGACCGCCTCGCCCTCGATGCGGACGACGACTTCCTTGTAGCCGCCCAGGTCCGAGTTGCTGGCGGACAGGATCTCGGTCTTCCACCCTTGCCGCTCGGCGTGGCGCAGGTACATGCGCAGCAGGTCGCCCGCGAACAGCGCGGATTCGTCGCCACCGGTGCCGGCGCGGATTTCGAGGAAGGCGTTGCGGTCGTCGTCGGCGTCGCGGGGGAGCAGGGCGGTCTGCAACTCGGCGTCGATCGTGGCGATGTCGGCTTCGGCAGAGACGATTTCGTCGCTGGCCATGCCCGCCATCTCCGGGTCGTCGAGCATCTGGCGGGCTTCGGCCAGATCCTGCTCACGCTGCTGCATGCGGGTCCAGCGGTCGGTCAGCGCCGAGACACGGGCGTGTTCGCGGTTGAGGGCGCGCAGGCGGTTGAGGTCCGACACGACCTGCGGATCGGCCAGCGCGGCGTCGATTTCGGAGAGGCGGACAAGCTGGCGATCGAGTTGCAGGCGCAGGAACGGGGTCATCGGGGGGCTTGGTCGCCGCGCAGGAAGAGCCGTGTCACCGCCTCGACCATCTGCGCGCGCTGCTGGGGATCGGCGTTGTGCAGCTCGGCGAGGGCGCCGTGCAGCATCTTCTGGGTCAGGCTGCGCGCCAGGGCGTCGAGCGCGTCCTCGGGGGATGCCCCCTTGGCCAGCAGCTTGCGGGCACGCGCCACCTCGGTCTGGCGCCAGTGCTCGGCTTGGGCGTTGACGGCCTGGATCAGCGGTACGGTGGCGCGTTGGTCCAGCCAGTGGACGAAGTTCTGCACGCCGGATTCGATGATCGCCTCGGCCTGCGCGACGGCGGCCTGGCGCTTTTCTCCGGCGGTCTGCACCACGGCGGCGAGGTCATCGACGGTGTAGAGGTACACGTCGTCGAGCTGCGCGACCTCGGGCTCGATGTCGCGTGGCACGGCCAGATCGACCATGAAGATCGGGCGGCGGCGGCGGGCCTTGAGCGCACGCTCGACGGCGCCCAGACCGATCAGCGGCAGCGTGCTGGCGGTGCAGGAGATGACGGCGTCGAACTCGTGCAGCCGCGCCGGCAGGTCCGACAGGCGCATCACCTCGGCGCCGAACTGGCTCGCCAGCTTCTCGCCGCGCTCCAGCGTGCGGTTGGCGATGGTGATGTGCTTCGGTGCCTTGGCGGCGAAGTGGGTCGCGGCGAGTTCGATCATCTCGCCCGCACCGACGAAGAGGATGCGGATCTTGCTCAGGTCTTCGAACAACTGCCCGGCCAGCCGGACGGCGGCGGCGGCCATGCTGATCGAGTGCGCGCCGATCTCGGTGGAGGTGCGCACTTCCTTGGCGACCGAGAAGGATCGCTGGAAGAGCTGGTGCAGCGTGGTGCCCAGCGTGCCGGCGGTGTCGGCCTCGCGCACGGCCTGCTTCATCTGGCCGAGGATCTGCGCTTCGCCCAGCACCATCGAGTCCAGTCCGGACGCCACCCGGAACGCATGGCGAGCGGCCTCCTGGCGCTCCAGCACATGCGTGTGGCGCACCAGTTCGTCGGCGCTGACCTTGCCGTGGGCGGCCAGCCATTCGAGCGTCGGGCGCACCAGCGCCCGGCTGTCGCCAGGGCCGGTGGCGATGTACAGCTCGGTGCGGTTGCAGGTGGACAGCAGGGCGGCTTCCGGTGCGGCCCGGTGCAGCCCATCGCGCAATCCATGCAGTGCGGCCGGAATCTGCTCCAGCGTGAACGCAAAACGGCCACGCAGATCGATCGGCGCGGTGTGGTGGTTCAAGCTGAGGGCAAAGACGCTCATGGCGCGATTGTAAGATTCCGCGTTGGCCAGTGCTTTCCTTGGCGCTCCCGCATTCGCCCCGGAATGGGCGTGGATTGAAACCATGGGTCCGCTCGACGCGATCTGGCATTTGTTCAACTTCCTGCTCGCGCCGATCGGCCTCGGGCTGATCGCGGCATCGCTGTGCAAGCTGGCCTGGTGGCGCCCGCTGCGGGCTGTGCGCTGGAGCCGGCTGGCGCTGCCCGCGGCGGGTGCGGCTGTCTTGATCCAGATCATCTTCCTGGTGTGGCTCGGACGCGACGGACGCATGCTCACCTACGGCGCCCAGGTCGTCGGCATGGCGCTGGCGCTGTGGTGGACCGCGTTCGGGCCGCGTCGGCGGCGTTCCTCAACCGGGTGAGGGCGCTCCGCTGCAATGCGCGTGGGCATCGTCAGCCACGGCCCGAGGCTCATCGCCTGCCATCGTGGACCACCTGCTCCTGGACCCTCAGGGCCCCGACGGTGACCAGCTCGCTCAGCAAGGTCTGGCAACTGTCCCGCGGTGTGCCGCGGAATCCAGCCCTTCCCAGGGTGCCGATCACCAGCGAAGTGCCTTCAGCCCAGATCAGCAGGTCTTCGAGAGCTTGTTGTCGCTCTTCCATGACGTGGTATTTCAACAGAACCTTGGCAGCATGCCGGGCATGCTGCGCTGGATTGGCAACAAATCTCGACAAGCGTTGTCGAGCGCGCTGGAGTGCCGGACCGACATCGGTAAAGGCGCTGCCGTGTCCGGGGATGATGGTGCGGGCGTCCAGCCGCTCGATCCGGTCGAGCACCTCGGCCACCGTGTCGAAGGCGTCGAGGCCATCCAGCTCGGGAAACACCACACCGAACCCGTTCTGCCAGAGTGCATCGGCCGACACCAGTACACCCTCCTGGGCGTCGAACAGCATCAGCGAATCCGGATCGTGGCCTGGCGCCGCCAGCACGTCCCATGACCGCTCACCGACGCGCAGTACCTCGCCCGGCCGCAGTACTGCACCGTGCTGGAAACGGTCGCAGCGTTGACCTGTGGCGCGGTAGCTCAGCACGTCCAGATCCCAGGCGGCCACGGCATCGGCTTGCCCCGGTGCGATCCAGATCGGTGCGCCGTGAGCGGCTTGCAGAGCGGCGTTGCCGCCACAGTGGTCGGAGTGCAGATGGGTGTTGACGATGCGGGTGAGCGGCTCGCCGTCCAGTGCCTGCGCCACCAGCGCCACGGTCTGCGCAGCATGGACGCTGTGGCCGGTGTCGATGACGGTGGCGCCCTCGCCGGAGGCACCGTGCAGCACGACGTTGTTGCTGGAGAGCCAGCCGCGCTCCAGCAGCGTCAGGCCGCGCACTTCAGCGCACCACGACTTCGCCGCGCAGCGAGTGCGGCAGGGCGCTCAGGATGGTCACGTCCAGCATCTGCCCGACCAGCCGCGCCGGGGCTGGCCCGCCGGGGAAGTTGACGATGCGGTTGCATTCGGTGCGGCCCATCAGCTCGGTGGCATCCTTGCGGCTCGGGCCTTCGACGAGGATGCGCTGCACGGTGCCGACCCGGCTGGCGCTGATGCGGCGCACGTTCTCTTCGATCGTGGCTTGCAGGTGCTGCAGACGCTTGAGCTTCACGTCGGCTGGCGTGTCGTCGTGCAGCGCGGCGGCGGGCGTGCCCGGGCGCGGGCTGAAGATGAAGCTGAAGCTGGAATCGAAGCCGATGTCGTCGATCAGCTTCATGGTGCGGGCGTGGTCGTCGTCGGTCTCGCCGGGGAAGCCGACGATGAAGTCGGTGGAGATGCTGATGTCCGGCCGCACCGCGCGGATCTTGCGGATCGTGCTCTTGTACTCCAGCGTCGTGTAGCCGCGCTTCATGCCCGACAGGATGCGGTCGCTGCCGTGCTGCACGGGCAGGTGCAGGTGGTTCACGAGCTGCGGCACCTTGGCGTAGACATCGACCAGGCGCTGCGTGAACTCGTTCGGGTGGCTGGTGGTGTAGCGGATGCGCTGGAGGCCGGGGATCTCGGCGACGTACTCGATCAGCATCGCGAAGTCGGCGATCTCGGCCGTGCCGCCCATCTTGCCGCGGTAGGCGTTGACATTCTGGCCGAGCAGCGTCACTTCCTTGACGCCCTGGTCGGCGAGCCCGGCCACCTCGGTCAGCACTTCCTCGAACGGCCGGCTGAACTCCTCGCCGCGCGTGTAGGGCACGACGCAGTACGAGCAGTATTTGCTGCAGCCTTCCATGATCGAGACAAACGCCGAGGCGCCATCCACCCGCGCTGGGGGCAGGTGGTCGAACTTCTCGATCTCGGGGAAGCTGATGTCCACCTGCTGGCGGCCCAGTGCCTTGCGGCGCTCCAGCAGTTGCGGCAGGCGGTGCAGCGTCTGCGGGCCGAAGACCACGTCCACGTAGGGCGCCCGCTCGATGATGGCCGCGCCTTCCTGGCTGGCGACGCAGCCGCCCACGCCGATCATCACGCCCTTGGCCTTCAGGTGGCGCACGCGGCCGAGGTCGCTGAACACCTTCTCCTGCGCCTTCTCGCGCACCGAGCAGGTGTTGAAGAGGATCAGGTCGGCCTCTTCGGGGTCGTTGGTCGGCGTGTAGCCCTCGGCCGCGTGCATGACGTCGGACATCTTGTCCGAGTCGTACTCGTTCATCTGGCAGCCGAAGGTGCGGATGTAGACCTTCTTGCCCGACGGCGACGGGGTGGAGACGGTGGATGAGGGTGTAGGAACAGGAACGAGGGTGTCGGTGGTCATGGTGTAGATCCAGCGGCCGAAGGGGACGCGATCTTACCGGGTGGATCTGGGTCGGCTTGGGTCAGCGTGGTACTGCCACAAGTACCGTTTCGTTCCATGAAGGGGTCTTGATGGTACCAATTCGTGTCAAGGCGTAGCAAAAGTGACGATCAGGCTCAATAAGTGAGCCAGTCAGCGGTAGATTCGCGGCCTGCGCATGTTCAAATCAGGGTTGTATGTGGGATTTGATGCATATTTGAAAAAATTGGCCATGCAGGCTTGGTTGATCTTGCAGCCGCCTGTGGTATGGGGTGGTCGCGTTTTTTCGCCCTGGCGTTTCCCCGGTTCGTGGGGCGACAGGGTGTGATGGGGGCTTGGGCAGACCGCCCGTCGCTACCATGGGTCGCCGGCAAGGAAATCTGCATGCCGTCCCATGGTGCCTGGTGGTGCCTCTTGGTTCGAACCTCTGCAGTCCTGGATGAAGTTGCCGATATGAACAGGTCACACAACGCTCAGCAGCAGCCACGGTGGGGGCACAGCGCCATGCGATTCGCTCGTACGAAACAGCGGGGTGACCCCGTGCAGGAACGCATCGACTGTCTGGTGGGCTCCGGCACCACCGTGACGGGCGACCTGACCTTCGCGGGCGGGTTGCGCATCGACGGACATGTCGAGGGCGACGTGATCGTCTCGCCCGCCATTCCGGGGACGCTGGTGATCGGTGACGGTGGCAGTGTCGCGGGCGATGTGCGGGTTTCGCACCTGATCGTGTTCGGTCGGGTGCTGGGCACGGTCTACGCCAGCGGGTTGGTGGATCTGCGCATCAGCGCCCAGGTGGATGGGGACGTGCACTACGGTGCGATCGAGATCGAGAAGGGCGCGGTGGTCGAGGGCCATCTCGTCAAACACAAGACGGCGGGTGCAATTCAATGAACGGTGTTCAGTCGGTGACCGGGGGGTCGGACCCCATGTTCGTGTTCGCCCGCGCAGGGCGTCTGGACTGCCCGTCGAGCACGGATGTCCAGGACGCCTGGCGTCATTTCTCGATGCAGATCGCGCGCGATCCGCTGGACATCGAGGCCCACACGCGCCGGGTGCTGCTGGCCAGCCGCCCGCCGCTGACGGACCGGGCCTTCGGGGCGCTGGTGGATCTGTTCCTGGCGCTGGGGGACAACGGCCGCAGTCTGCGCCGGCAGTTGCTGGAGCAGGCTGCACCCTGGCTTGATCCGGACGACGCGCATTTCCTTCGCACGCACCTGGACACCCGCCTGCCCCGCGGCGCGCAGTTGCCGACGCAGCGTTGGTCGGTGCTCGATACCGCAGTGCTCGGTTCGCTCCACATGGTGGGATTGCAGCGCCGGGAGGTCGCCCAGGAAACGCCGTTCCAGCAGGCCATGTCGTTACTGGAATATGGCGATCTGGTCGGCGCGCGTGGCATGCTTGAGGTCGCGCTGCTGGAAGAGCCTGACAATGAGGAGGTCAACCGCGAGTTGCTGGCCATCTACCAGCACAGCCGGGATGACGCAGGCAAGGCCGACATGGCCGACAAGCTCGTGGCCCGCCACGGCGCGCTGCCTTCGGGTTGGTCTTGAAACGTCTCCGGACGTTGCATGCCTTCATCCCAGTCGATTGATCTTTGACCTTGAGCCTGTCGTCAGTGGAAGCCACCAAGCTGCAAACCCGATTGAAGGTAGTCCTTCTTTCCTTACCACCGCGCACCCAGGCGGTGCTGGATTTCTTCTTTTCGAGCACAGGGCGCAGCAGCTTCGCGCCCTCGGCCGAAGACGCGGCCGATGTGGCCATCTTTGACTTCGACACGCTCGAATCCCGCCAGCATTGGGAAGCGTGGCACGGCCGAAAAGGGGGACCGGGCATCGCGCTCTCCACGCAGTCGCAGGAGGTTGCCTCGGCGATCTGGGTGCAGAAGCCCGTGACACCCGCCGCCTTGCTGGCCGCCGCGGCTGAGCTGCGCACGCGGCGCTGGGGCACCCAGGTGGCAGAGCCGGCTCCGGTACCACGCCCAGCTGCTGTTGCGGTTGCTGCACCCGTGCCTGCAACAGTGCGGGCCCCAGCGATCACCGAGCCGTCTACCTGGACTGAAAGTCCGGCGCCGGCCGCGGCTGTCCGACCTGTCGTGGCGCGCCCGGTGTCCGTGCCGATCCCTGTCCCTGCGCCCAGTGGCGGACTGGGGGGGCTGATTCGTCGCTTCTTTGGCAAGGCGGCACCCGTGCCTGCGCCCGCTCTGGTTGCGGCCCCCGTGTCCGTGGCGGCGGCTCCTGCTCCCGTGCCAATCCCTGCCGCAGCTCCCGCTGCCGTGCCAGCGCCACCGTTGCCCGCTGCGCCAGTCCCTGCCGCGGTGGCCACCGTGAAGTCCGTGGTCAGGGCTGCCTCGACACCAACCCCTGCCCCAGTGGTCAGACCGGCGCCCGCCCTGGTGCCTGCAGTACCCGTGCCGATGCCTGCCCCGCCGCCACCGGCACCCGCCGCAGTGGCTGCACCTACCCATGATGCCCACGGCCACCGCCGTCCACGCCCCGAGGAGCTGGTTGACGAGGCCCGCTACTGCGGCACGCGCGCCGATGTGGCGGACACGGCGCAACTGGCCGATGGCAGCACCCGTTACGACCCGGCCCAGCATCTGGTCGGTGTACTCAAGGACGCTTACCTGGTCAGCTGCAAGTGGCAGGTGCCAACCCACCTGGACAGCACGGCCGGCCGCATCACCGTTGATGGCACGACCAACCTGATCTACTGCGAGTTCACCGCCGAGCAACTGGCCGGTCTGGTGAACAAGCCGCTCGACAAGCGGCCCAAGACGCGCGCGTTCAGCCGGCAGGAGTTCGCTGATCTGCAGGGCACGCTGGAGCAGAAGGCACTCGTGCAGCGGCTTGACCATGTGCTGTGGCAGACCGCGCTGGAAACTTCCGCAGGGCGGTTGCCAGTCGGCGTGGACCCGGTCGCGCCGGTCTACCTGAAGCACTGGCCGAACCTGACCCGGCTGCACCGCACACCACACGCGCTGCGCATCGCGGCACTCTGGACCACCAAGGGGGCCGGGCTGCTGGAGACCGCCCAGACGCTCAAGATCGCCCAGCGGCATGTGTTCGCGTTCTACAACGCGGCATTGGCGCTGGACCTGGTCACGGAGGATGGCGCGCAGGTCCGCAGGGCACAGCGCAAGACCAAGAACAACCGCGGTCTGCTGACCCGCTTGTTTGGCTGGCTGAACAAATAAGCAACATGGCCCATACCGATCACAAAATCATCTTCACCGGCCCCGTCGGTGCAGGCAAGACCACGGCCATCGCTTCGATCAGCGACATCGAGCCGATCCGCACCGACGAACACGCGTCGGACATGACCCAGAAGCGCAAGTCCGCCACCACCGTGGCCATGGACTACGGAATGATCCGTCTGGGCCCGAAGGAGAAGGTTCACCTGTACGGCACGCCCGGCCAGGAACGCTTCGACTTCATGTGGGACATCCTGACCAAGGGCGGGATCGGGCTGGTGCTGCTGCTCGACAACACGCGCCCGACGCCGTTCGAGGACATGCGCTTCTACATCAAGGCGTTCAAGGAATTCATCGACGGCACCCGGCTCGTGATCGGCGTGACCCAGATGGATGCCCGTCCGACGCCCACCATCGACGAGTACGTGCGCCAGCTGGCCGAGCTGGACGTGTCCGCGCCCGTCTTCGAGGTGGATGCCCGCCAGCGTACCGATGTCTCGACGCTGATCGAGGCGCTGTTGCTCCAGATCGATCCGACCCTCTGACCCGGGAATACCGCGCCCTCCATGGACCACTACACGCTCACCGGCGAGTTCTTCCTCCACCCGACGCCGGCGGGTGCCTACTACGCCGCCAGCCGGCCCACCCGTGACCCGGCGCGCTTGTTCCTGCAGCGGCTGCTGCGCGAATCGGAGACACCGCGCCTGACCGCCGACCTCGTGCAGGACTGGATGTCGATGAGTCAGCAGGACGCGCTGGAGTTCATCTACCGCCTGCAGTCCTCCGGCTTCGTGCAGGGGTTGCCGATGCACGTCGAGGTGCCGCCCGATTCGATCGAGGCCATGCTGCCGCCGCTGCTGTCGCAGTTGTCCGACGAAGGCAAGGCAATCCTGGCCGACAAGCGCGGCCTGTACCTGGGCACCGCCGGCTTCGCGCACGAGACGGCCGAGGAACTCGCCGCACTCGGTGGTGACCTGGCCAGTGTCCACGAGCGCCATGCTCGCCTGCTGCACGGCAACATGCGCCTGCGCAGCGACGGCTGGGGCATGGTGAACGCCTCCGGCTACTGCGAAGTGGGCTTCTGGCCGCTGTACTTCGGCGACGACTACTTCATCCTGATCGTCAACGGCATGCCGCGCTTCAACCAGGAAGCCTTCACCACGCTGGTGTGGACCCTGGGCGTGCGCTACGGCAACACGGCCTTCTGACCTTCTGATTTCCCTCCCCCGATCTCCCCTTTTTCTCTCGAAGGAACTGCCCCATGCGTGAAGAGCTGCTGAACTCGATCCTGAGCGAACTCAACGGATCCACCGCCGACATCGAAGCCTCCGCCGTGCTGTCCACGGACGGTCTGATGATGGCTTCCATGCTGCCTGCTGGCATGGACGAGGACCGTGTGGGTGCGATGAGCGCCGCCATGCTGTCGCTGGGTGACCGCACCTCGCGTGAACTCGCCCGCGGCGAGCTGGAGCAGGTGCTGGTCAAGGGTGCCAAGGGCTATGTGCTGATGACCTATGCCGGCAGGGATTCGGTGCTGACGGCGCTGTGCAAGCCGAATTCACGCCTGGGCCTGATCTTTCTCGACGTCAAGCGTGCGGCGGACGCCATCAGCAAGGTCATCTGATCGGTCTGTCGAGATCGAGGGAAATCGATGATGACCGACATGAGAGAGGTGGATCTGGTCCCCACGGTCCCACACCGCGAGTTGACACTGGGTTACCACGATGGACGCACCCGGCGTGTGCTTGTGAACGATCAGGAAGTGTCGTATCCGGATGGCATGCTGATCGTCTCGCGCACCGATCACGCAGGCATCATCACGCACACCAACCAAGCTTTCGTGGACATGTCGGGCTACGAGCGTGGCGAGCTGATCGGCGAGAGCCACTGCATCCTGCGCCACCCGGACATGCCGGTGGCTGCGTTCCGGGATCTGTGGGACACGGTCAAGCGTGGTGCCAAGTGGCAGGGCTACGTGAAGAACCTGCGCAAGGATGGTGCCCACTACTGGGTCTTCGCCACGGCGATTCCCAATGTGCGCGAAGGCCGCGTCGTGGGCTACACCTCCGTGCGCCGCAAGCCGTCGCGCGCCAAGGTCAGCGAGTATGCCGCCCTGTATGCGCGGCTGCGCGCCGAGGAGCTGAAGTGACCCTTGAACTGACCGTCAGCCCCGACTTCTCGCCCGAGCACATCGCCGGCTGGTATGTCTTCAATACCTGGCTGCAGCGCAAGCTCGGCGTGCGCATCCACCTGGAGCTGTACGAGGACTTCTCGTCGCAGCGCAAGGCAATCGCCGCTGACAAGATCGATCTGATCTACGCCAACCCCTACGACGCAGCGATGCTGGTGCGAGAGAAGGGCTTCGTGGCCATTGTCGCGCCGCAGGGCAAGGCCGACGAGGTGGTGATCGCCGTGCCGGTGGACGCACCCGCGCAGACCGTGGAAGCTCTGCAACCGGGGCTGCGTCTGGGCATGACCCACGACCCTGATGTGAACCTGATTGGCATGATCCTGCTGGAATCGGCCGACCTGACCCGCGACAACACCCGGGCCCAGCAGGTGTCGACCTACGTCGTGCTCGCCCGAACCTTGCTTCAGGGCAAGGCCGATTGCGGTTTTTTCCTCAAGGAAGCGTTCGATGACCTGAGCGCCCCGATCCGCCGGCAACTGCGCCCGCTGATGACCAGCCAGATCAGTCTGGTCCACCATGTGCTGCTGGTCGGGCCGCGTTGTGCGGACATCCGCGAGCCGCTGCAGACGCTGCTGCTGGGCATGTCGGCGCCGGGTTCGGACGGCCGCGCCACGCTGCAGGCACTCGGCCTGAGCGGCTGGGACAAGCAGGACCAGGAAGACACCGAATTCATGATCGACCTGATGGACACCTTGATGGTGTGAAAACGTACATGTTGCCACCTCCCCTGAAGCGTCATCTCCTCACCCTCGCGCTGGCCCTCTCGGCCGGGCCAGTCCTTGCCCAGACGGCGGCGTCAGGCGCAGCCACGCCTGCGTCAGTGCAGCGCACGACGGTGGAGCAGGACAACCTCTGGGACATCGCTGGCCAGCTCGCCCCTGCGGTGGGCGCGACCCGCCAGCAGGTCATGGTCGCAGTGCTGCGCCGCAACCCGGGTGCCTTCGTCAAGGGCAATATCCACCGCCTGCGCAGGGGTGTGCCGCTGACGCTGCCCAGCCGCGACGAGGTGCTGGCCGAGGACCGTGCTGGCGCGGTGGTGCTGGTGGCCGATCACCTGAAGGCCATGCGCAGTGGCACGGTGCTGGCGCCGCTGGCACCTCCGGTCGAACCATCCGCTCCGCCAGCCTCGGTGCCCACACCTGCACCTGCACCTGCATCCGCCCCTGAGCCAATCCAGGTACCCGCCTCCGCAGCCGAACCTGTTCCTGTTCCTGCTCCCGTTGCCTCGGCGCCTGTTATTCCCATCGAGCGCGCTTCTGATGCCGCCAGTGCCACCGTTGGCGGTGGCACTGGATCGGTTTCGCGGGTACTGCCTTGGCTGCTGGTGTTGGGTGGGGTGGCCGGTGGTGTGATCCTGTGGCGTCGCCGGCGTGCCGGATTCCAGCCAGACGCTGTTCAGCAGGATTTCACCAGCACGCTGAGTGCCACGCGCACGGGTAGTCCGCGGGTGTTTGATATTTCCAACGCAGCGGCCGAGATGGCCCGTTCGGTGGAAACCTCACAGCTTGCGACCCGGCTGGTGCGCAGCGATGCCGCGATTGACGACGACGTGGACGTGTCCCATCTCGCAGAGCAGGCCGCCATCAAGCTGGAGATCGCCCGTGCCAGCCTCGAACTGGGCCGCACGGACGATGCGCGGGCACTGCTGCTGGCCGTGATGCGAGAAGGCTCCGGCCGCCACGCAGCGGAAGCCGCCGAGATCCTCGCGCGCATGGGTTGACCATGGCGCGCGGCGTGTGGCTCAGACCAGTTTTCGGGGAGAAAACTGGCGGGCGGCAGGGATCTGCTCCGCCGCACGCACGGCCCGGGTAAGCACCTGATCCGCATCAATCGGCCCCAATGCCTCGCACAACGCCACGTAGAACTGGTGGACGAGCTGCGAGAGTTCCGCGGGCGTGCCATCGATCACCCAAGTCGCTTGCATGGGCTGTCCCCAGGCATCGCGCACCTGCTTGCGCACAGGCTGCGAGAGACGGCCCTGGTCGATTTGCTCCAGTGCACTGCTGCGCAAGTCGGTCAGTGAGCCCGCGTGAAAGCGTTGTACCTCGGCGAGCGCGCTGCGCAGCAACTCGGCACAGACCATCCGATCCGGTGAGGCGGGCGGGGCTGCGGGTGCCGGAGGCAGCGCCGCCACCATTGGTTGCGAGGTGCCCGCTGCTGGGGCCACGGGATCGAACGGCGTTGCCGCGGTGTTCATCACGGGTGCTGGCATGGGCGTGGGTGCAGCGGGCGTGCCGATCTGCATCAGCGGCCACGGGTCCATTGGCAGCTCGTTCTCGGGTTGTTTCAGGGCCTTGAAGTACGCCTCGTAGAGCTTTTTGCGGCTGGCGGCGTCAATGTGGTTGCGCGCGGCCACCTGGTCGATGTAGCCGATGATGTCGGACACCGAATCGCCGCGCATCGACTGGTGCTGCATGCGCAGCGCGTCGAGCAGGGCGTCTTCCTCCAGCAGTGGTGACAGCACGGCGTAGGCGGCGCGGCGCCGCTGGGACAGGGCTTGGGTGGCCATCGCGTCAGGCTTCCTTGTGCAGTTGGCCCGGCGAGTTCTGGAACTCGGGGTAACCGATCTCGTGGTGCTCGGTGTAGTCGAGGCCGCGCTGCTCGTTGAGCGTGGGCGCGCGCAGTCCGATCAGCTTGTCCACCAGCTTGAAGCAGACATACGCCATCGGGAACGCCCAGGCGAAGGCCGCCACGGCGCCGAGTGCCTGCACCATCACGCGGCTGCCGTTGAACAGGTCGCCCTCGAAGAACAGGCCCGCGGCGATCAGGCCCCAGGTGCCGCCCAGACCGTGGACCGCGATGGCGTCCACGGTGTCGTCGATGCGGCGCTTGCGCAGGGCTTCCGCGCCCCAGGTACACAGCGCGCCGGCCACGACACCGGTGACGATGGCCGTGACTGGATTCAGCGTCGCGGCACCAGCCGTGAGCGACACCAGGCCGCACAGGCTGCCGTTGACCGACGCGCTCATCAGGATGGGACGGCCGGTGAAGCGCATGAAGGCCAGCGCGCCGATGCCACCGGCACAGCCGCCGAGGTAGGTGTTGAGCAGCACGGTGCCGAGCTGGCCGCTTTCGACGCCGGCGATCGAGCCACCGTTGAAGCCGAACCAGCCCAGCCACAGGATGAAGCCGCCGAGGGCCACCATCGGCAGGTTGTGGCCAGGGATGTCGCGCACCTCGCCGTTCTTGCCGAAGCGGCCCAGGCGCGGCCCGAGTGCCAGCAAACCTGCCAGCGAGCACCACGCGCCCACCGAGTGGACGGCACCATCACCGGCCAGATCGACGAACCCCATGGTCTTGAGCCAGCCGCCCGGATTCCAGGCCCAGTGGGCGTAGACCGGGTAGATCACCAGCGCCATCAGCGCGGCAAACGTCAGGTAGGCGCCGTAGCGCATGCGCTCGGCCACCGCGCCGGAGACGATGGTCACGGCGGTCGTGGCGAACATCATCTGGTAGAGCAGGCTGACCGCGTCGGTCGCACCCAGTTTCTGGGGTGCGAAGCCGCTGCCGCCGACGATGCCTTCGACGGACGGGCCGAAGGCGAGACCGTATCCGACCACCCAGAAGCTCACCCCGATGAAGCAGGTGCCCAGGTAGATCTTCATGATCACGTTGATCGAGTTCTTGGCCCGTGACAGGCCCCCCTCGACCAGCGCAAACCCCGCTTGCATGAAAAACACCAGGGCAGTGCAGATGCCTACCCAGACAAGGTTGATCAGTTCATTCATCGCTTCGAGCACCCGCAGAATTGGACTTGAACATCGGAACACAGCCGCCTGGAGCCGGATTCTGGCCGAATTTGCAGGGCAAAGACGAAGCCAATTGAATCAAAGGCTTGCACCATCCGAAAGTGAAAAAATCACGAAATTTTGGCGCTGCTGGCTGTGCTGTATTCCATCGGAATCTGGCGCCAAATCTCAATGGACTCTGCGGAAATTTGGCGGTGGTGTGCTCGAAAAAATGGCAGGAACGCCGTGTTCAGGCTGGAAACACGCCTGTGGAGAGGTAGCGGTCGCCCCGGTCGCAGACGATGAAGACAATCGTGGCGTCGCGCACCTGCTGCGAGAGCTGCAGCGCAGCCCAGCAGGCGCCTGCGGCCGAGATGCCGGCGAACAGCCCTTCCTCGCGGGCCATGCGGCGGGCCATGTCTTCGGCGTCGGCCTGGCTGACCAGCACCAGCTCGTCCACGCGGCGCGGCTCGTAGATCTTCGGCAGGTAGGCTTCCGGCCATTTGCGGATGCCGGGGATGCGCGAGCCTTCGGACGGCTGCGCGCCGATGATGCGCACGGCCGGGTTCCGCTCCTTCAGGTAGCGCGAAGTGCCGGTGATGGTGCCGGTGGTGCCCATGGCGCTGACGAAGTGGGTGATCTGGCCGTCCGTGTCCTGCCAGAGTTCGGGGCCGGTGGTCTCGTAGTGGATGCGCGGGTTGTCGGCGTTGGCGAACTGGTCGAGCACGCGGCCCTTGCCGTCGCGCGCCATCTGCTCGGCGAGGTCGCGGGCGTATTCCATGCCGCCGGCCTTGGGGGTGAGGACCAGTTCGGCGCCGAACGCCTTCATCGTCTGGGCGCGTTCGATGGAGAGATCCTCCGGCATGATCAGCACCATCCGGTAGCCGCGCACCGCCGCGGCCATGGCCAGCGCGATGCCGGTGTTGCCCGAGGTGGCTTCGATCAGGGTGTCGCCGGGCTGGATCTCGCCGCGCTCTTCGGCTCGGCGGATCATGCTGATGGCGGGGCGGTCCTTCACCGAGCCAGCCGGGTTGTTGCCTTCGAGCTTGGCCAGGAGGACGTTGCCACGCTCGGTGGCGTCGGCGCCGGGCAGCCGCTGCAGGCGCACAAGCGGGGTGCGGCCGATCACGTCTTCGATGGTCTGGTAGGCGGGCATGGGGGTGGTCTCCGGAGGTGGCGCAGCGCCGATGTGGCACATTTTGGCAGCATGGAAGCGGGTGCGCTGCCGTTGGTCGATGCGGCGTTCGTCCATGCCATAATCGCCGCTTCGCGCCGTACACAGCGCGACACCCACCTGCCGGAGTGGCGAAATCGGTAGACGCAGCGGATTCAAAATCCGCCGCCCTCAACAGGCGTGCCGGTTCGAGTCCGGCCTCCGGCACCAGTGCTTCAACCGCTGAAGACACTGCAGACACTTCTCTCTCCCTCTGTCAGAGAGCTTTCCCATGCCCCAGCTCCCACCCGTCACCAAAGCATTGATGCTGATCTGCACGGCGATGTACTGCCTGCAGATGCTCGCGGGGTATTGGGTCGAAACGCTGTTCGCGCTGTGGCCGCTGGGCAGCGGGCCGTTCATGCCGTGGCAGTTGATCACCTATGCCTTCCTGCACGGCAGCATGGGCCACCTGTTCTTCAACATGCTGGGCCTGTGGATGTTCGGTGCCGAGCTGGAGTCGGTCTGGGGCCGCCAGCGTTACCTGCAGTTCCTCGCGGCCAGCGCGCTGGCGGGCGGTGTGGTGCAGTTGCTGGTGGTCAGTCTGGGTGTCACCGGGGGAGGGCCGACGCTGGGAGCCTCCGGCGCGCTCTATGGCCTGCTCATGGCCTTCGGGATGATGTTCCCCGACCGCACGATCATGCCGCTGTTCCCGCCCATCCCGATGAAGGCCAAGGTCTTCGTGCTGGTGTTCGGCGGGATGGAGCTGCTGTTCGGTCTGGCGGGCGCGGGCGGCGTGGCCCATTTCGCGCACCTGGGTGGCATGCTGGGTGGCTGGCTGACGCTGCGCTTCTGGCGTGGTCTGCCGCCGTTTCCCCCGAAGCAGCGCCGCCGCTGATCAGGCGAGCAGGCCGGTGCTGACCTCCGGGTAGCGCAGCACGATCCGCAACTCCCGCTTCATCCGCTGGTTGTCCAGCCGGCGCGATTCGCCCATGAAACTGAGCAGCATCGGGCTGAGTTGCGTGCGGGCTTCTTCGCGCGAGATGCGCCGTGGCAGCGGCAGCCCGCAGAGCCGGGCGGCCAGGTCGAAGTAATCCCCCATCTTCAGTTCGGTGTCGTCGCAGGCGTGCCAGATGCGCTGCGGCCGGCCGCGCAGCAGCGCCGCGACACACAGCCGCGCCAGATCGTTGGCGTGGATGTGGTTGGTGTAGACATCGTCTTCGTGGCGGAGCACGGGGGTGCCGCGCGCCAGCCGCTCGCGGGGATGGCCGCCGGGCCGATCGCCGGCGTAGATGCCGGGAATCCGCAGGATCGACGCCGTCACGCCGTGGACCAGTGCCCAGCCCCGCAGGGTGGATTCGGCCGCGACCCGGCGCCGCGCCCGCGCATTGGCCGGCGCGACGGGGCGGGTTTCATCGAAGCGGGCGCCGCCGGTGTCGCCGTAGACGCCAGTGGTGCTGCCGTAGACGAGGCGCTGGCAGACGGTGTGGCGCCCGAGGGCCAGCAGCAGATGGCGGGTGCGCGGGTCGTCGTCACCGGTGGTCGGTGGTGGCGCCAGATGCAGCACACGCGGAGCCAGGGCGCCCAGCCGGCGCAGCGTGGCTGGTGTGTCCAGGTTGCCGATGAGCGGGGTGATGCCGCGTTGGCGCAGGTCGGCAGCGCGCTCGGGCTGGGAGGTCAGCGCCCGCACCGTCCAGCGGCCACCGAGTGCCTGCACGGCGCGCTGGCCGACATCGCCGCAGCCG
>JBEEMX010000013.1:0-18905 GCA_041192465.1 Pseudomonadota bacterium
GCCAGCTTCGGCAGCTCGCCCGAGCAGATGCCGTCCCCGCCCATGAACTTCGCCTTGATGCCCAGCTGCTTCATCTGCCGGATCATCGGACCCGCCACCGCGTCCATGCCCCCGAAGAACACGATGTCCGGCTTCTTCGCCTTCAGGTTGGTCAAGATCGCCGTGAAGTCCGTCGCCTTGTCGTTCGTGAACTCGCGCGCCACCGTCTTGCCGCCCGCGCCCTTCACGCCCTTCTCGAACTCGTCCGCCACGCCCTGCCCGTACGCCGTGCGGTCATCGATCACCGCGATCGACTTCCCCTTCAGCTCCTTGGCCGCATACCGGCCCAGCGTGCCCCCCAGATGCACGTCGTCCGCCACCACCCGGAACGTCGTCTTGAACCCCTGGCGCGTGAACTTCGGGTTCGTCGCCGACGGCGAGATCTGCGGGATGCCCGCGTCACTGTAGATCTTCGACGCCGGAATCGACGTGCCCGAGTTCAGGTGACCCACCACGCCGGCTACCTTCGAGTCCACCAGCTTCTGCGCCGCGGCCGTGCCTTGCTTCGGGTCTCCGCCGTCGTCTTCGGCCAGCAGCTCGAACTTCACCTTCTTGCCACCGATCGACACGCCCTTGGCGTTGAGTTCGTCGATCGCCATGCGTGCGCCGTTCTCGTTGTCCTTGCCCAGGTGGGCGATGCCCCCGCTGGTCGGGCCGACGTGGCCGATCTTGACCACTTCCTGTGCGCTGACCTGGGTGGCCGCTGCGAACGCGATGGCGGCAATGACGACGTTGAGCTTGTGATTCATGGTGATTCATGGTTGCAGACTCCGACCGTGGTGTGTGGGTGTAGATGACAGAACAAAGAAGAACGGGGCCATGCCCGTGCCTCCATGCTTTCAAGATGTGTGCCAGCGTGGTCTGCTGGAACTTCCCGCAGTGCGGTGCAGGCGTTTTTTTCCGAACTTGTTCTTCTTCCGGTTTCTTTTTCTTAAAAGATAGTAGTAGTAGTAGAGGGCGCCTGTTTCTGTGGACAACCCGATTTTCCTATTTGAAATCAACAACTTGAGCTGGTGAAAAGCCTGTGGACTACCCAGTGGAGCAATCCGGGAGTCACAGACAGCAACTTGGCCGGGAGCCGGTTTTTCCAGAACAACTCAACACCTGTCCAACGCTTTTCCACAGAGTTATTCCGTGCAACCTGTCACAGCGTACCCGGCAGCAGTTATCCACAGCAGCCGGTGACGGCAACCCGTACCATCGCACGCTTTCACGATCGGGGATCCGTCCATGGGCACGCCTGCCAACCCTCAGAAGTACGTGGTCTTGTCCGCGCCAAGTCCGATCGAGGGCACGGGCGCGTTTGCCGGCGAATCCATTCCTGCACGGCGCAAGATCGGTGAAATCCGGGGCGAGCGGATCAGCATCCACGAAGCCTGGGAGCGCGTGAAGACGATGGAACGCATTATGATGGTGGAAATTTCGCCCAGAAGAGCGATCGATGCGTCCAGATCCGTCGATCCACTGCGCTTCACGAACCACTCCTGTGCGCCCAATGCGGTGCTGCGTATCCGCCAGGGACGCATCGAGATTTACGCGATGCGGGCGATTGCTGCAGGTGACGAGATCACCTGCAATTACGGTGAAACGCACCACGAAGGGCGCCTGGTCTGCCGCTGCGGTGTGGCTAACTGCGTGGGTAAGCTGTGAACAACCCGTGCGTAACCCGGTAGAACAGGGCGCTTGGCTGTGGAGATTCAGTGGATAGCCAGTGGATAGCCAGTGGACAGTCGGTGGATAGCTGGAGGGCCGGTGCTCAGGCGCGCAGTTCGCGGCGCAGGATCTTGCCGACGTTGCTCTTGGGCAGCTCATCCCGGAACTCGATGTGCTTGGGCCGCTTGTAGGCAGTGAAGTTCTCCTTGCAGTAGGCGGCGAGGTCTTCTTCGCTCAGTCCAGGGTCTTCCTTGACGACGAAGAGCTTGACCGCCTCGCCCGTGCGCTCGTCGGGGATGCCCACCGCGGCACACTCCAGCACGCCCGGGAGCAGGCTGACGACCTGCTCGATTTCGGTCGGGTACACGTTGAAGCCCGACACCAGGATCATGTCTTTCTTGCGGTCCACGATCCGGCAATAGCCATGCTCGTCCATGATGCCGATGTCGCCTGACTTGAAGTAGCCATCTGCCGTCATGACCTGGGCGGTCTCGTCCGGGCGATTCCAGTAGCCAGCCATCACCTGCGGTCCGCGGATGCAGATTTCTCCGGCTTGTCCCAGTGGCACGTCCTGGCCGTCGTCGTCGCGGATGGCGATGTCGGTCGATGGCACCGGCAGGCCGATCGTGCCGGTGAACTCCTTCAGGTCAATGCGGTTGGCGGTGGCCACGGGCGAGGTTTCCGACAGACCGTAGCCCTCTGCGATCGGGCAACCGGTGACCTTGAGCCATTTTTCTGCGGTGGCCTTCTGTACTGCCATGCCGCCGCCGTTGGAGACGACGAGCTGCGAGAAGTCCAGCCGCGCGAACTCGGCGTTGTGGGCCAGGGCGTTGTAGAGCGTGTTGACGGCCGGGAACATGTGGATGCGGTGGCCCTTGAGCGCCCCAACCAGCGCCGGCAGGTCGCGTGGATTGGGGATCAGGATCAGCCGCTGGCCCATGCGTGCGCCCATGAAGAACGACACCGTCAGTGCAAAGATGTGGTACAGCGGCAGCGCGCACACGCCCGTCATCTGCTGGTCGCCAATGCGATCAAGCATCGGCTGGAACCAGGCTTCGGTCTGCAGGATGTTGGCCACCACGTTGCGGTGCAGCAGCGTGGCGCCTTTGGATACGCCGGTGGTGCCGCCGGTGTACTGGAGGAAAGCGATGTCATCCGGGCCCACGTCGGCGCGGGCCAGCTTCATCCGGCTACCCTGCTCCACCGCGTCGTTGAAGCGGGTGACGCTGCAGCCGTTGCCCACCGGCAAATGGAACTCGGGCACCATCTTGCGCACATGGCGCACCACGAAGTTCACCAGTTGCCGGCGCCACAGCGGCAGCATGTCGCCCATGGCGGCCAGCACGACGTGTTTCACAGGGGTCTGCGCGATCACCTCCTGCAGCGTGGCGGCGAAGTTTTCCAGGATGACGATGGCTTCGGCGCCAGAGTCGGTGAGCTGGTGCTGGAGTTCACGCGGGGTGTAGAGCGGGTTGACATTGACGACGACATAGCCCGCTCGCAGCACAGCGGCGATCGCCACCATGTACTGCGGCAGGTTCGGCATCATCAGCGCGACCCGCGCGCCGCGCGCCAGGCCCCGGCCCTGCAGCCATGCACCGAGCGCGACCGATTGTTCATCGAGCGTGCGGAAGGTGATCGGCTGGTTCAGGAACAGTGCCGCCTGCCGCTTGGCATGGGCGTGGAAGCTGGTGTCGAGCAGATCAACCAGCGAGCCATGCGGATCGATGGTGGCGGGGACACCTTCCGGGTAGCTCTGCAGCCAGGGGCGGGTGGGGGTGTTCATGGGCTGTGCTCCGGATCGGACAGTGCTGAGGATGTCCGATTGTTCAGCTACGTGTCAGCTTCGGATCTCGGGGCTTGCCCGTAGCGTCCGCTGAGGACTGTCCCAGCCGTGACAGTGGTTCTGCGCAGCCGCGGGATACGTCGAGTGCGGCGACCCTCAGCCCGGATTCAGGATGGTACTGATCATTCCTGCAATGATCCTTCGATGGACTCCGAATTGACGCTGGACGCCGTGGACCGGCGCATTCTTGCCGCGCTGCAACTGCAGGGGCGCATCACCTACGATGAACTCGCCGCGCAGGTGCAGTTGTCGGCCTCTGCCGTGCTCCGGCGGGTGCGTCGGCTAGAGGATTCGGGGGTCATTGCGGGGTATGCCGCGATCGTGCCGCCGGGCAAGCTGGGGCTGGGGCTGTTGGCCTACGTCGAGGTGCAACTGCAGCGACCAGTCGAAGCTCGGGGTGGGCGTCTGGCCGAGCAGTTCCGCGCCGCGGTACAGGATTGGCCGGAAGTGGCCGAATGCGTCTGCCTGAGCACGGGCATGAGCTACTTGCTGCGGGTCGTGGTGGCCGACATGGCGCACTACGGCCGCTTCATGATGGACACACTGCTGCTCCACCCCGGTGTGCAGGACTGCAAGACCAGTTTCGTGCTCGACCAGATCAAGCTCCAGCGTGCCGTGCCGATCTGAACCTTCCGCCATGTCTCTGGCAGAGGGCCTGGCGGTGTGACCTGTTTCGGGGATGGACTTGCCGTGTGAGATTTTGTAACTTCCGTGCAAAACGGAGGTATGAGCAAGATGGCCTGGCTGAGCAACCTCTTGAAATCGACCGCGGTGCTGCTGGTGCTGCTGGTGCTGGTGGCCTATGCACTGCCAGACCGCCACCTGGTCGAGCGTCACCGTGTCATTGCCCGCCTTCCCGCGCAGCTCTGGCCGCTGCTGGCGGAGCCGCGGCAGTGGTTGCGCTGGTCGCCCTGGCATGCCCGCGACCCGCAGATGCAGCTTGGCTACCGCGGTCCGGCGTCGGGCCAGGGCGCGGAGTGGTCGTGGGACAGCGAAACCCAGGGGCGTGGTCGCATGCGCTTCGACGAGGTCCAGCCCCCGACCCGGCTGGGTTACGTACTCACCTTTGACGATCTGGGCTCGACCGCCCGAGGGGAGATCCGGCTAGAGGCCGTGGACGCTGGCACGCAGGTGACGTGGACGCTGGAATCGACCGTCGGTGCCAACGTCCTGCTGCGCTGGCTCAGTCTGGTGGCCGATTACCGGTTGGGGCGGGACGTTGAATGGGCGCTGGACCGGCTGGCCGAGGTTGCGGGCCAGTCCTGATCTGCGCCGGAATCAGGCCAGCGTGTTGTCGATCAGGCGTTGCACGGACGGTGTGGACAGCGTCAGCAGGGTGGACAGCTCCTCCAGTTCCTCCAGTGTCAGGGTGGCCTGCGGGCTCTCGCGGTCCAGCCGGTCTGCCAGCGTCAGTGCGAGTTCCAGCAAGCGCCGCTGGGGTTGCAGCAACACCTTGGCACGTGTGTCGTCCGGGTCGGTCAGCCGGCGCAGCGTGGCCGGCAGGCCCCAGTCGCGGGCGAGTTGGTGTTCCAGCGCGCGCAGCTCGATGTTCAGCACAGCGCGTTCATGGTGGGGGCGGTCCTGTGCCGGATCCTGCTCGCAGCGTTCATGCACGGCCTGTGCCAGTGCTGGGGCATGGCACCAAAGGAGGATGTCTGCGTGCCCGTGCAGCAGGGCTGCCTTCTGCAACGCGCTGGCGTGGCCGTCCGCATGCAGCAGCGCAAACTCGGTCACCAGCCGCGCGGCACACCAGGAGCGGCGGATCAGCCTGTGGATTTCGGTCACGGCCTTTGGATGGGCGTCGAGGTGGTCGTCAAGCACCAGCGGCGGCGAAAAGATCTGGAAGAACGGCCCGATTCCCATCAACACGACCGCCGCCGTCACGGTGTGGACATCGGTGACCTGGCGATCTGCGCGGTGCCGCGACACATGGGTCAGTACCTGGAGCGTCATCAACGGGTCGCCGCCGACGGCTTCATCGATCAGGTGGGCATCGACGGTGCCGTGCCGGGCCTCGACTTCGGCCAGCAGCGACAACTCCTCGGCCGTGTCGGGCAGGACCGGGATCGGTCGGCCCGTGAGGTACTGCGACCAGGCAGCGAGATCTGGCAGGGGCTGCGTGAGCATGTTTGGCTCCTGAGAAGGGGGATCTCGTCTTTATCGGCACATGGCCTGCAGACTGGATGTGAGCCCCCGCTGGTCTTGGTCAGCGTTTTTTCTTCAGCGGTGCAATGCTCTGACGGGTACGGGCCCAGAGAGCGGCATCGGCATCCATTGCGCTGGGCGGAGGTGGTGGCGGAGGTGGTGGCGTTGGCACGGGCGCCAGCACTTCGCCCAGCAGAGCCAGCAGCCGCTGGCGTGCGCGCTGCGGGTGACGGCGGTAGTAGGTCAGCACCAGTTGGGTGATGAAGCGTTCGTCCTCGTCGCGCGGGGTGGCGGGGTCATGGCCAGGAGAGATCATGCCGGGATGATAGGTCGCGGCGTCTCGGGAGTGCCACGGGTACCGCTGCGGTGTGTCTGGCTCTAGCATCGCAGGCATGAATGCACCCGCTGCTGTCCCCCTTCCCGTCCGGTTGCTGCGCCCCTTGCAGCCCATGACCTGGCTGGAACGCTCCTGGCATGATATCCGGCAAGTTCCGGGTGTCAGCTTCGGCCACGGGGCCCTGCTGGCAGGTCTGGGGTTGCTGCTGATGCTGTTTGCCAAGGACCGATTCTGGGTGCTGGCCGGTTCGCTGTCGGGATTCCTGCTGGTCGCGCCCATCCTGGCCACCGGGCTGTACGCCGTCAGCCGGGCGCTGGAGCGGGGCGATGCCGCAGGCTGGTCGACCGTGCTGGCGGTATGGTGCTCGCTGGACCGGCGGCTGGTGGTGTTCGGTGTGCTGCTGGCGGCGGCCGGTACCTGTTGGGTGATGACCTCGGCGGCGCTGATCACGCTGTTCGCTCCCAGGCCCATCGAGACGCCGATCGACTTCCTGCGCCACGTGGTCGCGAACCGGGACTCGTGGCTCTTCGAGCTGTGGCTGGTGCTGGGTGGCCTGCTGGCGGCGCCGGTGTTTGCCTCCAGCGTGGTGGCGATTCCGATGATGCTCGACCAGCCGATCGGTGTCTGGGCTGCCGTGCTGGCGAGCTGGCGCACGGTGCGCGACAACCCGTTGCCGATGGCGGTGTGGGCTGCGCTGGTGATGGGCTTCACGCTGCTTGGGCTGGGGGCCATGCTGGTCGGGCTGGTGGCCGTCGTGCCGATGCTGGGCCACGCGAGCTGGTACGCTTACCGGGATCTGTATCCCCCGGCTTTTCCCACCCCACCATGTTCGGCTACAACGAGGAACAACTTGCCCAGTTCGGCCTGACGGTTGGCATCGGCGCGTTCATCCTCTACATGCTGTTTGTCATCGCGCAACTGGCGCGCGAGGCGAAGGCCAGTCGCTTCGGCACCTTCGTGCTGTTCGTCGTGCTGGCCTTCGGCATGGTGGGCTTCGTCGCCAAGAGCGTGATCGCCTGGCTGCTGGGCATGTGAGTCCGCTCAGAGCACCATCTTCACCATCGGATGCGTCGTCAGCGTGCGGTACAGCTCGTCCAGTTGCGGCCGGCTGGTGGCGCGGATGGTGATGGTCACGCCGAGGTAGTTGCCGGCCTTGCTCGGGCGGAGTTCGATGGTGCTGGCGTCGAAACCGGGATCGAACTGCAGGGCCACATGCGCGATGGCCGCTGCAAAGCCCTCCACGTTCGCCCCCATGACCTTGATCGGAAAGTCGCAGGGGTATTCGATCAGCGACTGTTCGGGCGGGATGTCGTGCGGGCTGGACATGCTCGGCTCCTGCTCAGCGCATCCATAGACGCAGCGTGTCCCAGGCGCGGCCGAACATGCCCGCCTGCTCGACCGCTTCCAGCACGGTCACCGGAATCTCGCTCACCACCCGCGTGCCCGACAGCACCTTGAGCGTGCCGACGTTCTGTCCCTTCGCCAGCGGCGCGATCAGCGGGTCGGTGCGCACGAGCTGCGTCTTGAGCTGCGCGCCCTCGCCGCGCGGCACCGACACCACCACCGGCGTCAGCGTGCCGAGCTTGGCCGTGGCGACGGCGCCCTTCCAGACCTCGGCCTGCGTGATGACCTGGCGCGCGTCATAGACCTTGACCGAATCCCAGGCGCTGTAGCCCCAGTTCAGCAGCTTCTGGCTCTCGACCGCGCGCCCTTCCTTCGACGCAGCGCCGACGACCACGCTGATCAACCGGCGCGGCCCGTTCGGGAAATCGCGCTTGGCGGTGGCGATCAGGCAGTAGCCGGCGGCGTCGGTGTAGCCCGTCTTCAGGCCGTCCACGCTCGGGTCGCGCCACAGCAGCAGGTTGCGGTTCTGCTGCGTGATCTTGTTGAAGGTGAACTCCTTGATGGCGTAGTAGCGCACGTCGCCGGGGAAGTCATTGAGCAGCCGCGTGGCGATGGTGCCGAGTTCGCGCACCGTGCTGACGTGGCCGGGCGCGGGCAGCCCTTCCGGGTTCTTGAACTGCGAGACCTTCAGCCCGAACGCCTGCGCCTGGCGGTTCATCATCGCGACGAAGTTCTCCACCGAGCCGCCGACCGCTTCGGCCAGCAGCACGGTGGCGTCGTTGCCGCTCTGCACGATCATGCCCTTGATGAGATCCTCGACCCGCACCTTGTTGCCGACCTGGATGTACATCCGGGAGGCGTCGGTCATGCCGGTGCGCCAGGCGCGCTCGGAGACGGTGAGTTCCTGGTCGAGCGTGAGCTTCTTGTCGCGCAGGGCCTGGAAGACCAGATACGCCGTCATCAGCTTGGTCAGCGATGCGGGTTCGACCGTGGTGTCGGGATTGCGGCCGGCCAGGACCTGGTCGGCGCTGAGGTCGAGCAGCACATACGCCTGGGCGGCGATTTGGGGGGGGGGGGGGGTCTGGGCCGAGGTGTGCGGCAGGACCAGGGCCAGCGCCAGGGTGGCGAGGAGTCGTTTCATGGGGGAGTCGGTTCAGTTCAGGGCTGGGGTCTCAGTGCCAACTGCGCACGATGAGCTGGCGCAGGCGGGGCAGTTGACCGTGGAAGAAATGGCCGACACCGGGCACCACGGTGACGGGCAGTTGCTGCGGGCGCGCCCAGTCGAGCGTGGCCGACAGCGGGACGACATCGTCGGTTTCGCCGTGGATGACCACGGTGTCTTCGGGCACGTCGGCCGGGCGGGCGCGCTGGGTGGAGGGGCCGACCAGCAGCAGCCGCTCGGCGCGCTGACCGTCCTCCAGCGCCAGCCGGGCCGCCGCCAGCGTGGTCACGTAGCCGCCGAACGAGAAGCCGCCCAGCGCCAGCGGCAGGCCCGCGATCCGCTGTGCCGCCACGACGGCGAGCAGGTCGTCGCTCTCGCCGCGGCCTGCGTCATGCACGCCTTCGGTCGCCCCCACGCCGCGGAAGTTGAAGCGCACCGTGCGGTAGCCCATCAGCAGGAAGGCGCGCGCCATCGTCTGCACGACCTTGTTGTCCATCGTGCCGCCGAACAGCGGGTGCGGATGGGCGAGTACCACCACGCCGCGCAGCGCGTCGACGCCCACCGGCTGGTCGATCGCCACCTCGATGGCCCCGGCGGCTCCGGCCACCTGCCCCCGTTCGGTCTGGGCGTTCATCGGCCCACGTCGGCCGGCAGCACCAGGCGCTCGACGATCTGGCCGTGCTTCAGGTGCGACTCGACGATCTCGTCGATGTCCGTGGCGTCCACGAAGGTGTACCAGGTGGCTTCCGGGTAGACCACCGCCACCGGACCACCGGCGCAGCGGTCGAGGCAACCCGCCTTGTTGACCCGCACCTGGCCTGGTCCCGCCAATCCGGCCACCTTGACTTGGCGCTTGCAGTGGTCAAACGCGGCTTGTGCGCCCTGGTCGGCGCAACTGGACTCGCCCTGGCGCTGGTTGAGGCAAAAGAAGATGTGGCGCTGGTAGTAGCTGCCGCTGGGTGTCGGGGCGGTGGGGGCGGAGGTTGGCGTGGGCGTGCTCATGGGCGGATTGTAGGAGTCGGACCAGGGGGCAGGCGGCGTGGGGATACCACCTGCAACACCAGGAACACCAGTGCTCCCAGCGGCCACACCCAGCCTATCCACTGCGCCAGCCCGTGAAAGCGGATGAAGCGCCCTTGTTCCCAGGCTTTCAGGCTGAGCGCGAAGTACGGGTCGGCGCCGGTCTGGTTGACCAATCCGATCAGGATGGTGAGCACGATCAGGCCCAGCGCGGCCACCACCCGCCGGTGCATGAAGGCCAGCGCGCAGCCCAGGATCAGCCCCATCAGCAGGCCCGGCACCACGGGCGGTGCCAGCCAGGACATGGCGTGGTCGGGACCGAAGTTCAGGGCGGTGGACAAGGCGGTGGCGCTGACACCCAGCACGCAGGCCCCGGCAAGGGTCACCAGCCGGTGGCGCACCCGGCGCAGCATCACGAAGCTCACCAGACAGGGCGCGAGCAGCCCGAGTGCCGTCACCAGCGCCTCGCTGCCGGGGGCGAGCGAGCTGCTCGCGGCGGGCAGCGGCACCCAGTCGGCGAAGGGCGTGTCCGCCAGCCAGCCGTCCACCAGGGTGGCCAGCCGCACCAGCCCCTGCCCCGGACTCAGCGGCACCGGCGTCGGAAACAGCAGCCCGATCGGCCAGGACAGCAGCAGCACCAGGCCGAGCGTGCCGTGCGGCACGAACAGCACATCGCGCAGCCGCTGCCAGCCCGCCATCGCGCCCAGCCGCTGCAGCCCCAGCGCCAGCACCGCACCGGTCACGGACCCCGCGCTGTTGAGCGCCCAGTCGATCCGCGACGGCACGCGCAGCGGCAGGACATACTGCGTCCACTCCATCGCCAGCGACAGCAGCACGCCGATCCCCGCCGCCTGCAAGCCGGCCCGCCACGGCGCTGACCCTCCCCGCAGCCACGCCACCGCGAGCAGCAGCCCCAGCGGCAGGTAGGCCAGGAAGTTGGACCAGAAATCGAAGCGCGTGTAGCGCGACATCGGCAGCCACAGCAGCGTCCACCCGGCCTGTCCCGGCGGCAGCACCGGCCATTGCCACGGCGCGAAGGGGTGCAGGCTGGCGTAGACGATCAGCCCGGCCCACATCCAGGCCAGCGGCCAGGAGGAGGAGCGGTGGGCAGGCATCGGGTGGGGCGGGCCGTCGGCGGGAGCGGCGCGCTCAGAACGGCTTGAACACGACCAGGGCGACGATGGCCGTGAACAGCACGACGGCGACCTCGTTGTAGACCCGGAACCAGGTGTGGCTGCGCCGGTTGGCCGCGTGCTCGAACTGGCGCAGCAGCCGGGCGTTGACGTGGTGCAGGCCGACCACGAGCACCACCAGCGCCAGCTTGGCGTGCAGCCAGCCGTTGCCGGGGCCGCGCCACAGGCCGAAACCCAGCCACAGCCCGAGTCCGCTGGCCAGCGCGACCGCCATCAGCAGCGTCGAGAAGCGTTGCAGCTTGCGCGCCATGAGCAGCAGCCGCTCGCGCTCGGCGTGGCTGTCGGGGGCGACCATCGCCAGGTTGACCAGGATGCGCGGCAGGTAGAACAGCCCCGCGAACCAACTGGCGATGAAGAGAATGTGCAGGGTCTTGACCCCGAGGTAGAGCGTGTCCATCACGGCATCATAGGGACCGCTCGCCTCGGGTGGGGTGGCAGGCTCAGCCAGCGTCTTTCACGCACTTCTTGACGAAGCTGTTCTTGGCCGCGCCCGCCAGCTTCTTCTCGGCCGCCTTGGCGTCGCAGGCGGTCTGTGCATCACCGCCACCGCCGGCTTCGCGCTCGCACTTCTTCATGAAGCTGTTCTTGGCGGCACCCGCCAGCTTCTTTTCCCCGGCCTTGGCCGCGCAGCCGCTGTCGGCGGCGTAGGCGGTGGAGGACAGGCCGGCCAGGGCCAGGGCCAGCACGGTGATCAGCTTCTTCATGGTCGATTCCTTGGTTGCTTGGGGGGTGCAGCGCAATGGCGCCACGCGCATTGAAACCGCAGCGACCCCTTTCGGCAAGAGGGAATGTCTGATCAACCGCGGATCAGAGGATGCGCCGCGGATGCGCCAGCGCCTCGTGCGCGGCGTGGAGGCGGCGCACCAGCACGCGGATGAAGGCTTCGTCGAAGAGGTGGCGCGTCTGCGGACTGAGCCGGGCCAGGGTCTCCGGGGTGAAGGAGATGGCGGTGGCGGTGTCGGTGACGACGATGTCGGTGCTGTGGCGGCGCAGCTCGGGGTTGGGGGCGAGGTAGGCCATCTCGCCGACGGAGGTGCCGGCGCCGAGCTGCGCGACACGCTGGCCGGCGCGGCGGACGTCCACGGCGCCGCTGGCGATGATGTGGAAGGTGCGCCCCTCCTCACCGCGGCGGTAGAGCGCGTGGCCGACCGGGTAGCGCCGCCAGCGCGCCCGGTGGACAACCTCCCACAGCGCCACATCGCCGAACTGGGTGAAGAACTCCAGTGTCCGCAGCAGGGTGAAGCGTTCGGAGTCGAGCACGCCCTGCGAGCTGCCGCGCGGGACGTGGTGCAGCGTGATGAGCTGCGACAGTGCCTGGCCCACGGCGTCCCACGACGGGTAGCGGTCGTCGGCGCGCTTGGCCAGACAGCGTTGCACCACCTGGTCGAGCGCCGGGGTCACGCCCGTGCGCAGCCCGACCAGGCTCTGCGCGGGGACGTGGCAGATCTGGTGCATCAGGCTGGCCTGGCTGGTGGCCTCGAACGGCGCACGCCCGGCGATCAGGTGGTACAGCACCGCGCCCAGCCCGTAGACATCGGCCCGCGCATCCAGCTCGCTGCCGTCGAGCTGCTCGGGCGACATGTAGGCCAGCGAGCCGACGCGGTGGACCTGCGTGGCGTCCGAGGTGAGGTTGAGCGCGCTGCCGAAGTCGGTGAGCTTGATGTCGTGGATCTCGGTGCCGTGGCCCTGCGTCAGGGTGAGGATGTTGGCGGGCTTCACGTCGCGGTGGACCAGCCCCTGCCGGTAGCAGTAGCCCAGCGCCATCGCGCACTTGAAGCCGATTTCCACGATCTGCTCCAGCGGCAGCAGGTGGCCGGGCTGGCAGAAGGCGCGCAGCGTGGTGCCGGGCACGTACTCCATCACCACGTAGGGCGCCACCGGGTCCGGCACGGCGTCGAAGATCTCGACCACGTTGGGGTGGTGCAGCCGGCCGGCCAGCGCAGCTTCCGAGGCAAAGAAGCGCGCGAACATGTGGCCGTCGTGCGCGTCGCTCAGCACGCTGGCGCGCACCTGCTTGACCGCCACCTGCCGGTCGTGGAACTCGTCGTGGCAGAGGAAGACCTCGCTGGTCGTGCCTTCGCCGAGGCGACGGATGACGCGGTACTTGCCAATGCGTTCGGGCAGAACCGGGGCGGTGCAGTCGATCATGGGGGCTTCACAGGGCAATCGCCGATCCTTTCACTCCCGGCCGTGCCGTGCAAGTGCGGATTGCGCGCCGACCCGCCCCGTAGAATCCGCGCATGATTCAAGCCAAAGAGCAACTCCTCGCCGCGCTCGGCGACGCGCTGGCCGAGATCGCGCCCGGTGCGGCGGTCGAGCCTGCCTTCGAGAACCCCAAGCAAGCCGCCCACGGCGACCTGGCCTGCACGCTGGCGATGCAGCTCGCCCGACCGCTGAAGCAGAACCCGCGCGCCCTCGCCCAGGCGCTGATCGCGGCGCTGCAGACCTGCCCCGCGGTGCAGCAATGGGTCGAGTCCATGGAGATCGCCGGCCCCGGCTTCATCAACATCCGCCTCAAGCCTGCCGCCCGCCAGCAGGTGGTGGTGCAGGTGCTGGCCGAAGCCGGGCAGTTTGGTGTGCGCCCGGACAACGGCCGCAAGGTGATGGTGGAGTTTGTTTCGGCCAACCCGACCGGCCCGCTGCACGTCGGCCATGGTCGCCAGGGCGCGCTCGGTGACGCACTGTGCAATCTGTACGCGACGCAGGGCTGGCAGGTCCACCGCGAGTTCTATTACAACGATGCCGGCGTCCAGATCGGCACGCTGGCCACCTCGACCCAGTGCCGCCTGAACGGGCTGAAGCCGGGCGAGGACGGCTGGCCCGAGTCGGCCTACAACGGCGAGTACATCGGTGACATCGCCGACGCCTTCCGCCAGAAGGCCACCGTCCGCGCCGATGACCGCGAATTCACCGCGTCCGGCGACCCGGCCGACCTCGACGGCATCCGCCAGTTCGCGGTGGCCTACCTGCGCCACGAGCAGGATCTGGATCTGCGTGCGTTCGGCGTGCGCTTCGACCACTACTACTTGGAGTCCGGTCTCTACAGCAGCGGCCGCGTCGCCGAGGCGGTGCGCAAACTGGTGGACGCCGGCAAGACCTTCGAGGACGGCGGCGCGCTCTGGCTGCGCTCGACCGACTACGGCGACGACAAGGACCGCGTGATGCGCAAGTCCGACGGCACCTTCACCTACTTCGTGCCGGACGTGGCGTACCACATCCACAAGTGGCAGCGCGGCTTCCACAAGGTCGTCAACGTCCAGGGCAGCGACCACCACGGCACCATCGCCCGCGTGCGTGCCGGGCTGCAGGCGGCCGGTGTCGGCATCCCGGCGGGCTTCCCGGACTACGTCCTGCACAAGATGGTCACGGTGATGAAGGGCGGCGAGGAGGTCAAGATCTCCAAGCGCGCCGGCAGCTACGTGACCCTGCGCGACCTGATCGACTGGACCAGCCGCGACGCGGTGCGCTTCTTCCTCATCAGCCGCAAGGCCGACACCGAGTTCATCTTCGACGTGGACCTGGCGCTGCAGGCCAACGACGAGAACCCGGTGTTCTACGTGCAATACGCCCATGCGCGTGTCTGCTCGGTGCTGGCGAAGTACGCCGACGGGTACCACGGTGACGCATCGCCAGCGGCGCTGGCGGCTGCCGATCTGTCCGGACTGACCGCGCCGACCGAAGTCGCGCTGATGAACAAGCTGGCCGACTACCCGGAGATGCTGGGCCGTGCCGCTGCCGATCTGGCGCCGCATGACGTGGCGTTCTACCTGCGCGACGTGGCGTCGGCGTACCACAGCTACTACGCGGCAGTCCGTTTCCTGGATGGCGACACCGCGGCGATGCCGGCCCGCATGGCGCTGCTGCAGGCCACGGCGCAGGTGTTGCGCAATGCGCTGGCCGTGCTCGGCGTGCGCGCGCCGAGCAAGATGTAGGAGATTCTCGATGGCATCGAATGGAAAGACACAGCGCGGCGGCTTCGGCGTGGGCGTGGTCGTGGGGCTGCTGGTCGGCCTGGTGCTGGCGCTGGGCGTGGCGCTCTACGTGACCAAGGCGCCGATCCCCTTCATGGACAAGGTGCCCCAGCGCACCGCCGAGCAGGACGCGGCCGAGGTGGAGCGCAACAAGCACTGGGATCCGAACTCGCCGCTGCACGGCAAGAACCCGGCCAAACCCGCCGCTGGCTCGGCCCGCACCGACAACGCCTCCACCGCCACCGCCACCGCCACGGCCACTGCCGCGCAGGACGCCGTGGCCAGTGCGGTGGCCAACGCGGCGGCCGGGGTCACGGCGGTGGCCAGCAGCGCCCCCGCGCGCGCAGCGTCCGCAGCGGCCAGCCGGGCTTCGGGTGTGGCTGCTGCGTCGGTGTCGGCGTCGGCGGCCAGCGCGTCAGCCAAACCCGGTGCGGATGCGTTTGTGTATTTCGTGCAGGTCGGCGCGTATGTCAGCACCGACGACGCCGAGCAGCAGCGCGCCAAGCTGGCGATGGGGGGGTTGAAGGCCCGCATCACCGAACGCGAGCAGTCTGGCCGTCTGATGTACCGTGTGCGCCTTGGCCCGTTCGAGACCCGCGACGATGCCGAGCGGATGCGCGACCAGACGACGGCCTCGGGCTACGGCGAAGCGGCGCTGGTGCGTGTGCCACGTTGAGCCGCGTCGAATCGCGTTGAACCTTGCTGCACGGAACCACTCTGATCCGGCTGGACCATCGAAAGGAAACATTGCATGAAGCGTCGTGAGTTTGTCGTGGGCAGTACCGCCGCCCTTGCGCTGGGTGGGGTCAGCCCCATGGTGTCGGCCCAGGGGTCGTTCCAGGAAGGCAAGCACTTCGTCCGCCTGTCCACGCCGGTGCCGGTGTCTGCGCCGGCCGGCAAGATCGAGGTGATCGAGTTCTTCTGGTACGGCTGCCCGCACTGCAACGCCTTCGAGCCGACGCTGGAGGCGTGGATCAAGAAGCTGCCTGCGGACGTGGCCTTCAAGCGCGTGCATGTCGGGTTCCGGCCCAACTTCGAGCCGCAGCAACGCTTCTACGCCACGCTGGAAGCCCTCGGGCTGGTCGAGCAGATCCACCGCAAGGTCTTCTACGCGATCCACCAGCAAGGCGCGAAGCTGGACAAGCCCGAGGCGCTGATCGAGTTCGCGGTGCAGAACGGCGCCGACCGCGCCAAGTTCACCGAGATGTACAACTCCTTCGGCATGCAGAACAAGGTCCGCCAGGGCAAGCTGCTGTCCGAGGCGTACAAGATCGACGGCGTGCCCGCGCTCGGCATCCACGGCCACTACTACACCTCGCCGTCGCTGGCCGGCGGTGACAACACGCCCGAGTCGGAAGGCCAGGTCCGTGCGCTGGCGCTGACCGACCAGCTCATCGCCAAGTCGCGCAAAGGCACCTGACGCCACCCCGCCCCGCACCCTGCCACAGGCCCGCGACAGAAGATGCCGCGGGCCTGTTCGCTTCTGGCCAGACTGGCTAGAATGCAATGCAATTTCCATGCCTTGACCTCCAATGCGCCCTGCTGCTGCTGTGCTGTTCCGACGTTCATGCCGAAGTTCGTGCCGAAGCACGGGTTGGATGCGGGTGCTCGCCGCGGTGCTGGCGTGTGCAGGTCTGCCGGCCCACGCCGAAAAGGCCGACAGCGAGCAGGCGCTCACTTTTGATGCAGGCCGCATGGTGCTGGACGGCAAGCGCAAGATCCGCACCCTCAGCGGCGGCGTCGAGATCACCCGCGGCACCCTGGTCCTCAAGGCTGCGCAGATCGAGCTGAAGGAAACCGCGCAAGGCCAGTTCGCCACCGCCACCAGCGCCGACGGCCAGCTCGCCACCTTCCGCCAGAAGCGCGAGGGGCTGGACGAGATCGTCGAAGGCCAGGCCCGGCGCATCGAGTACGACACCGTGACCGAGACCGTGCGCTTCATCGACCAGGCGCAGGTGCGGGTGCTGCGCGGCGGCGCGCCGGCCGACCAGGTGACGGGCCAGACCATCGTCTACAACCATGCACGCGACGTGTTCGAGGTGCAGGGCGGCGTGGGGGCGGCTTCGACCGGCGGTTCCGGCGGGCGCGTCAAGGGCGTGGTGACGCCGCGCAAATCCACGGGTGCGGCGGCCGAGCCGGTGAGTGCGGAGACACCGCGTTGACCGAGGTCCGCCACGACAGCCGCAGTTGCCTGGAGGCCGAGGGGCTGCAGAAACGCTACGGCGCCCGGCTGGTGGTCAAGGATGTCCACCTCTCGGTGCGCAGCGGCGAGGTGGTCGGCCTGCTGGGGCCGAACGGCGCGGGCAAGACGACCAGCTTCTACATGCTGGTCGGGCTGGTGCGGGCCGACGCGGGCAGCATCCGCATCGACGGCGCCGAGGTGCAGCGCCTGCCCATCCACCAGCGCGCGCGGCTTGGCCTGTCCTACCTGCCGCAGGAGGCGTCGATCTTCCGCCGCCTCACGGTCGAGGAGAACATCCGCGCCGTGCTGGAGCTGCAGCACGGCGCGGACGGCCGACCGCTCGGCGCGGTGCGCATCGAGGCGCTGCTCGATGGCCTGCTCCATGACCTGTCGATCGAGCGGCTGCGCGCCAGCCCCGCGCCGGCCCTGTCGGGTGGCGAGCGGCGGCGGGTCGAGATCGCGCGGGCGCTGGCGACGCAGCCGCGCTTCATCCTGCTGGACGAGCCGTTTGCCGGGGTTGATCCGATTGCGGTGATCGAGATCCAGCGCATCATCGGTTTTCTCAAGGCGCGCGGCATCGGCGTGCTGATCACCGACCACAACGTGCGCGAGACGCTGGGCATCTGCGACCGCGCCTACATCATCAGCGAGGGCCGTGTGCTGGCCGAAGGGACGCCGGCGGCCATCGTCGAGAACCCGGACGTGCGCAAGGTCTACCTCGGCGAACATTTCCGCATGTGACTCCGATTCCGGTCCCGACCCCATGAAACCCTCCCTGCAGGTCCGCCTCTCGCAGCACCTGGCGCTGACGCCACAACTGCAGCAGTCGATCCGGCTGCTGCAGCTCTCGACGCTGGAGCTGCACCAGGAAGTCGAGCAGATGCTCGAAGCGAATCCCTTCCTGGAAGTCGATGAAGAAGGCGCCGCCCAGGACCGCCCGATGGCCGACACCACGCTGGCCCCGCCTGAACGCAGCGCCGCCACCGCCGACGAGTGGGACAGCGGCGACAGCACGGCCGCGTCCACCAGCAGCGCGTCCGAGGCCGAACCCGCGGGCGTCGATCAGCTCGATTTCAACAGTGGCAGCGACAGCCCCGACTGGGACAGCGGCAACGAGCGCGAGGACTACGACAGCCTGTCCGACGTGTCCGGCGCCCGCAGCAACGCCGTCGAGGACGAGGACGGCGACTGGAGCGAGCGTTCCAGCCTCACCGAAAGCCTCAACGACCACCTGCGCAGGCAGTTGCTGGGCATGCGGCTCACGCCCGAGGAAATGCTGCTGGTCGAGGCGCTGATCGACTCGCTCAACGAGGACGGCTACCTGGCCGACCCGCTGGAGGACGTGGCCGAGCGGCTGGCCATCGAGCTGTCGGTGGGCGATCCGTCCGGTGCGGTGCCCGGCGAGGAGGAGATCGCCGCCCTGCGCGAGGAGCTGACCGACCGGCTGCGCTGCGCCCTGGGCTGGCTGCAGAACCTGGAGCCGTGCGGGGTCGGTGCCCGCGGTCTGGGCGAATGCCTGGTGCTGCAACTGCGCGAATGTGACCGCACCGAGGCGCAGCGCGTGGCCATCCTGGTCTGCCAGGGCCACCTGGAGCTGCTTGCCCGGCGCGACATGAAAAAGCTCATGGCGGCCACCGGCGCGGACGAGGACGACATCCGCGACGCCCAGACGCTCATCCGCACGCTGGAGCCGAAACCCGGTCGTCGCTTCGCCCGCGCCGAGGCCAACATCGTCGTGCCGGACGTGATCGTGCAGAAGGCGGGCCGCGGCTGGCGCGTCGTGCTGAACCCGGACGTGATGCCCAAGCTGCGCATCAACGACCTCTACGCCCAGGTTCTGCGCCAGCACCGCAGCCAGCGCCACGGCGACGCGGGCGGCGCCACGCTGGCGGTGCGGCTGCAGGAGGCGCGCTGGTTCGTCAAGAACATCCTCCAGCGGTTCGACACCATCCAGCGCGTCTCGCAGGCCATCGTCGAGCGCCAGAAGGGTTTCTTCACCCACGGCGAGATCGC